>DAOWIM010000024.1 GCA_030640905.1 bacterium | reverse complement strand
TCGGATCAGGCATCATCGATGCATATTCACAGGGATAGCGAATAGCGGGCATCTGATAAGAGTTGAAAAAACAGTTGCAGGCAGCCACGTGACTACCTGCAACGGAGAATTGTATCTTACGGTCTTGAGGGGGCAGCCCCACCCTGATTGTATCCCATTACCTGCTTCAAATATTGATCGGTCCGATTCACCTTGTAGGCCCAGTGCATGCGGGCGGCTTCCTGAACCTCGGCGTACTTGCCGGCCAGGGTCAGGACAGTGAACAGCTTGCGGAAACAGGGGTTGGAGTTGGGGTTGGCGTGGAAAGCCTGCCAGACTAAATTAATGCCATGATCAACCTGGGCTTGATCTCCGCGATGCTTACCCAGATAAACTTCGGCCAGTCCCCAATCCTGAAGGTACAGAACGTTTTCGGGGTTGGATTTGGTAAATGCCGATAGAGTATCGCAGGCACGCTGCAAGAGTTGTTCGGCGGCGGCAGAATCACCTTCCCTCTTGTACAGTTCCGATAGAATGAGATAGGTTTGTGTGTATTCGGGATAGACCGTGATCATTCGATGCATCAGCGCTTTTGCCTTGGTAGTGTCACCGCGGTGAATGAACTCGTCGAATACACGAGTGGCACTGATACCATTGGCGTAGCTTACTCCGGTAGCGTTCTCGTCA
Source organism: bacterium (assembly GCA_030640905.1). Classification (GTDB taxonomy): domain Bacteria; phylum Zixibacteria; class MSB-5A5; order GN15; family FEB-12; genus DAOUUR01. The sequence continues at coordinate 2,757 of DAOWIM010000024.1, read as the reverse complement.
CGATAGACATTAGAATTCTCGTAACCTTTGAACTCATATTCGTTGAAGAAGAGATCGTATGACTTTTCGGCATCAATCGTATAGCCCGGTGATTCCATCTCAAGCTTATACAGGATACCGGTCAGCACCGTCTTGTTCCTCAATCCCAGCGGTGATTCGGCATAGGGAGGGGAGCTGAAGTATATCGGCTGTTTTAGCTGCAGGCGGCCGGTTGAATCCTTTATTACACTTTCAATAACAATCTCATCAATCATCATTTCGTGAACTCTGACCACCCGTCCGTTATGAAACGACGGTGTCAGGTAGGCCATCCTCTGCCGGGCTCGATCGGCGAACATCTTCTTGGGCTGAAGGAATTCATTGCCGTTGGGGTCGACAATCGGATACCAGAGAATCTGTTCGTCGGTCAGGGAGATAGGTACGTCGTATCGGTTCTTCATTTGTGCTGTGTACCAGTCGGTTTGCAGCAGCGACAAATTGACCACCCGGACATCTCGGCGATAGTTGTACACTTCCTGGACGCACCAGACCGGGAACGTATCGTTGTCGCCGGAGGTGAAGAGGATGGCGTTCGGTTCGCATGTATCAAGAATATTGGTAGCGTAGTTGTACGGGATGAAATTGTCCGACCGATCACAGGCGTGGTAGTTGCGGCTGAGTGAAATGCCGGGAAGCAAGACCAGAACCGTCGATGCGTATACCAACAGTTTCTGACGATCCATGCCCGCGCCGGCGGCGTGGCCACGAATGAAATTCATGATCGCCGAAACACCCATTCCCATAGCGATGCCAAAGAAAACAAAGGCCGGTGTAAAGAAGTAGTCACGGTTGCGGACCTCAAGGTAGGCGTCGCCCGACATCTCGTTGTACTGAGTGCCGTCGGCAAAATTCATATAAAGAATCAGGCCGACCGAACAGAGGAGAAAGAGGGTCATAAACGGCAGCCCAATCTCAAGCCGTTTCCAGATTGCGACTACGATTCCAAGTAGCCCCAGCAGGAAGAACGGCAGGAACGTCCAGCCGGTGCCGGAGTACTGTTCCTCAAAGTATGACCAGTAGCCCATATGGGGGTGTCGGCCAAGCTGGTTGGACCACATCCCGCGCCGCTGGAACATCCGTTCGGTCATCGATATGTTGCCGTACTGACGGCGATCGAGAAAGTTCATAAACGTTCGCCAGCCTCGGGAAGGGTTATTCTCGTCAATGCGCGGATTAAGTTCCGAGCGGATCGGGATAAAGGCGTGAACCGACATACCAATAAACGCGATGACAAGTATGGCCATTGCCGATTTCCACTGAAGATGCCATCCAAACCGATGCGACATAATTGCCAGCACCACCAGCAGCCCAAAAGCGACTGGTGTAACCCAGATGTAGGAAGAGAAAGAAACCATTACCGAGGAGATCGCTCCAATCGCCAGGACTATCGACCAATTGATTTTCCTGTAAAGCATGGTCAATACTCCGATGCCAAGGATAGCGGAGACAAGCATAAATGCATGATAGCCTCCCCGACCGTTGGCGAAGAGTACGATCATCAGAAGCTCGACGATGATGAATCCGGAAAGGATAAGCCAGTCACGGCGTACGGCATCTTTCTTGAGAATGAAAAAGAGCGCACAGGCGGGGACCACCAGATATACGGTCATGTGGGCGCTGATGCCGAGCATGGCCAGATAGAAAACAATGATCATAGTGCGGGCGGCGGAAATGGTGCCGCGTTGCTCGAAATATCGTAGTGTCAACCAGACAATTGCCACCGAGAGGGCCAGTGCCATGCCGTAAACCTCGGCCTCAACTGCGTTGCCCCAGTTGGTGCGGGAGAAAGCGACGAAAAACGCGCCGGCCAGTCCGCCGCAGTAGGCGATCAATCTGGAGAGCGACGAATTGTCGTTCTTATCAAAGAAGTACCCGACCAGCCGTACCGTCAGCAGATAGCTGAACATGGCGGTGAAGGCCGAAGTAATTACCGAAATATAGTTGATCCGATAGGAGATATCTTCCACGAAAGGGATAACCGAGAAAACCCGCCCCAGGAGCACAAACAGCGGTGTTCCGGGTGGGTGAGGAATCCCCAGAATATAGGCCGAGGCGATAAACTCTCCACAGTCCCAGAATGAAAGAGACCGCTGGACAGTCAGGGCATAGACGATCATTGTTACCAGAAGAACTATCGTGGCAAGGATTGCGTTGGTGCGGTCAAAGCGTTCATTCAGACCGTTTTCCAGAGTTGGCAAGTTCACCTCCTAAAGGCGCTTATGTTTCGAACCGATACAGAACAATAGCCGCTGGTTGGCGGATAAGTATCGGCAAATATAATGTCGGGACTTAAAATCACAATTAAATATTTCTACCTGTCAGCCGCGCACAAAGTCTAAAAATCTGGAGGATTCTATGTTAACCTGGTGTGCACTTCTCTTTGGTCTCGGTTTGCTCGCTTTTGTTGATTCAATTTTCAACATGGGTGAAATTTTCAGGCGCGTCAATTCTGTCTTCTTTCTGCTGATTTCGCTGGGACTTCTGGTTCGGACGACGACCAAGATGAAGGCCAAAAAGACCGAGAAATATGAATCGAGAATCATCAGACTGGAGCATCAGGTGAGAACCCTGCTGAACGGCGAGAAAAAACTGGCTGAGTTCTGAGTCAGGATTGGCCTTGTTCCTCCCGTCGCATCTTTTCCCGAACATCCGGGATGAATGGGTAAGTCGGGAATTCCTCCAGTAAGCGTCGATAAATCAGACGGGCATCTTCGGTAG
>DAOWIM010000293.1 GCA_030640905.1 bacterium | reverse complement strand
CCAGCGACGGCAGCAGCGTCATACCATAATCAAGTCGCTCTCGTCTTGTTTGCATGGCTACATTTAACTACTAACCCTAACCTAAATACACTACTTTTTCAACAAGCCCGTTAGGTGGGGTACCCGTGTGATATCGGCGATTATTCGAGAGGGCTGTGGCCCAGATCAAATTTGAATTTGAGCGTGCCGTTGTGAAACTCAATCATCCTGACCGGTCTGTTCGACTGATCTCCCCGTATGCACGCTGACGGCGTTCCTGAGCGGGTCGGAAACGAGGAAGACGATTCAAGTTGTCCTGATTCAGTAACAGTGCCGAGGTCGTCATGGACGCTGGAGGAAAGCATCAGGAGGTTGCCGGATCGGTCCGAAATCGTATTATCGGTGCAGTCCTCCCAGAGGAAGAAAATCGGTACGGTCGTGTCCGGCACGGAAACACCGGTACCGCTGGTGACCACAAGTCTGATCAGGACAGCATCGCGATCAAAACGGTAGCAGGACGGACGGGTTGAGTCGGGAACCAGTTCGGCCAGAGCGATTGCCTGCCACAACTCGCCGGGGAGGTCGGGATTGCCGCGTGGTGGAATTCGACGCGCCTGGAAAAACTCCCAACCACAGGAGTCAGCGAAATCACCGGGCAGAATTTCGACAATGCTGACAAACTCGTCGGAACAACCAAGCTTCAGGTCAAAAGCCGATATCTCGCAAGCCGTGCTGTCCAACGTGACCGCCAGTGTATCAAAGATCGTCCCATCGTTGATCGGATGTGACTCGATCCTCACCTGCACGGACAAGGCGCTATCGGAGCCCAACACAATCGGATCAACCTGAGACCATCCGGTGACTCCAACCAGCAGCAATAGCGGCAGGACCGTAGGAATCCTTCTAAACAATGAGACGAACTGATCTATCATAATGCGATGCTCATAAAAAAAGCCCATCGGTGTCGATGGGCTCCTTAGAATTATTGTCTCTACTTCACCTTGAATACGTGCGGGCCGTCCCACTTGGGTGAGGTGAGCAGTTCGACATGTTTTGGTGCTGAGTAGTACCAACCACCACCGGGCGGGAAGAATGACGAATCGACAACCAGAGTTCCGGCTTCGGGAACAATTATGTCGAACGTCAGCTTTTTGGTCGGTTCAAGTTCTTCAAGGTAACCCATCTTAACCGAAATGCCGCCAAAACCGATCAATTCCGGAACCTGACCATCCCAGTCCCGCTCAACCGCGAAAACGCCGGCGAGATCCCAGACCGATTTGTCCTGCCAGCCCTCATAGCCCTTGATATCGCCATTGGCATTGAGACCGTTACCGCTATCGGCCACATGGATTACCGACTTGATATCATCCGATTTCAGCGCAAAGCCGAGTGTGAAGCCGGTCCGCTTTTTTTCGGTAGTGGTGTATATCTCAAAGGTTACTTTTTCGCCAACCTTGAGCGTGCTGTCATTGACCACACCAGGGCCAGACACTTTCATGGTAACACTGTTCTCCGACGCTGCAGAAACGGCCAGAAGCATCAGGCCGACGACAGCAAGAATACATGCCTTCGTTTTCATAATAACTCCAACTTCCTGGTTATGTTTGTCTCTCTTTTTATCGATTAATCGCTACAGAGTTCCAAGTTATCAATCCGGCCGAGTTTTGTCAAACCCATTTTTAGGCCCATTTCTTCGTAGCAATCGCTCTGGTGCATGTGAAATTTTTCTCTTGACCACGACAGTAGCATACTCGATATTCACCCTTTGATTATCCACAAGCCCAACAGGGAGACTATATGAGCACCGTTCAAACCCAAGTCAGTCCCGCCCAGGCTCAAGTTGCATTCATCAGTTCCTCTATCGGCAAGAAGATATTCCAGGCTATTACCGGCCTGTTTCTCTTTCTGTTTGTGACAGGACACATGGTTGGCAACCTGCAGATTTTCCTCGGACAGGATCAACTCAACACCTATGCTCAGGCACTCAAGAACCTACCGGCTCTCATCTGGTCGGTCCGAATCCTGATGTTCATATTCTTTGCGATCCACATCTGGCGTGGAATTCAGCTTTATTTCGAGAACAAGTTCTCGCGCCCGATCTCGTACGTCCGCAATGCTACCGTCCAGGCGCCACTGTCATCGCGCACGATGATTTTCTCCGGCGCCGGTATCCTGCTCTACGTCGTTTATCACCTGCTGCACTTTACGTTTATCACGACAAATCCGCAGTACGCCGGACTGCACGACACATTAGGGCGACACGATGTGTATTCGATGATAATCCTCGGATATCAAAACATCGCAATTTCAGCAGTCTATTTGGTGGCGATGTTTTTCCTCTGCTATCATCTGAGTCACGCGATTCCGTCGTTCATGCAGACAATCGGGATAAACAACCAGAAATGGGAGCCACGCCTGAAAGTGCTGGGCTATCTGATCGCGGTTGTAATATTTTTCGGCTACTCGGTAATACCGGCAGCTGTCCTCTCCAACTTTATCGTTCTGCCGGAAGGAGTGCACTAATATGAAGCTCGACTCAAAAGTTCCTTCAGGACCGCTTGAACAGAAGTGGCAGAAACATCAGTTTGAAATGAAGCTGGTAAACCCGGCCAACAAACGTAAGTACAGCGCTATTGTCGTCGGAACCGGATTGGCCGGAGCCTCGGCAGCAGCCTCGCTGGCCGAACTTGGCTACGAAGTGAAGGCGTTCTGTTTCCAGGACAGTTCCCGGCGTGCCCATTCAATCAGCGCTCAGGGTGGTATCAACGCCGCCAAAAATTACCAGAACGATGGCGACTCGGTCTACCGTCTGTTCTACGACACAATCAAAGGCGGTGACTTCCGGTCCCGCGAAGCCAATACCTATCGACTGGCTGAAGTCTCCAACAATATCATCGACCAATGCGCCGCTCAGGGCGTGCCATTTGCCCGCGAGTACGGCGGCACCCTGGCCAACCGATCTTTTGGTGGCGCTCAGGTGTCGCGCACATTCTACGCTCGAGGTCAGACCGGTCAGCAGTTGTTACTCGGCGCTTACTCGGCACTGATGCGTCAGGTCGGACTCGGTAAGGTCAAGATGTACCCCCGCACCGAGATGCAGGACGTGGTCTTAATCGACGGCCACGCCAAGGGTATTGTCGTTCGCGATATGGTAACCGGCGAGATCAGTTCTCACGCTGCGGATGCGGTCGTACTGGCCACCGGCGGTTACGGTCGGGTCTTCTATCTTTCGACGATGGGTCTCGGCTGTAACGTCACGGCGGCCTATCGAGCTTACAAAAAAGGTGCCTTGTTCGCTAATCCGTGTTTCACGCAAATTCATCCGACCTGTATCCCCCACACCGGTGACTACCAGTGCAAACTGACGCTGATGTCGGAATCACTACGCAACGACGGCCGTATCTGGGTACCCGGCGCCAAAGATGAACAGCGCGCGCCGGGACAGATTCCCGAAAACGAACGCGACTATTATCTGGAACGCAAGTACCCCAGTTTCGGTAACCTTGCCCCGCGTGATATCTCTTCGCGGTCGGCCAAGGAGGCGTGCGATGATGGCCGCGGCATAGGCCCGAGCCGATACGGTGTGTATCTTGACTTCTCCGATGCCATCAATCGCCTCGGGAAAGATGTCATTAAGGAACGTTACGGCAACCTGTTCGAGATGTACGAACTCATCAACGATGAGAACCCGTACGAAGTCCCGATGCGCATCTACCCCGCTTCGCACTACACGATGGGTGGACTGTGGGTTGATTACAACCTGATGTCCAACATCCCCGGCCTGCACGTCATCGGTGAGGCCAACTTCTCCGATCACGGTGCCAACCGGCTCGGCGCTTCGGCGCTGATGCAGGGACTGGCCGACGGATATTTCGTCCTGCCATACACAATCGGCGACTATTTCGTTCGCGAAGGGGCCAAGAACATCAGCACTGATCGACCTGAATTCCGTGAAGCCGAAGAAGCGGTGACCATGCGGATTAAGAAGCTTCTCGATGTCGGCGGCAAACAGACACCCGACTCCTTCCACAAACGGCTCGGCCAGATCATGTGGGAAAAAGCCGGAATGGCTCGCAACGAAAAAGGCCTCAAGGAAGCGTTGCAGGAGATTCCGGCCCTTCGTGAAGAGTTCTGGAACGATGTCAACGTGCTTGGCTCGGCCGACGAGATGAACATGAATGTCGAACGAGCCGCCCGCGTGGCTGATTTCCTTGAGTTTGCGGAGATATTCTGCCTTGATGCACTCGACCGTGAGGAATCATGCGGCGCTCATTTCCGTGAAGAATATCAAACTGAAGAAGGCGAGGCAGTGCGTAACGATAAGAAATATGCCTATGTCGCCGCCTGGGAACATAAAGGGGTCGGGCAGAAACCGGAGCTTCATAAAGAGGACCTCCAATTCGAATCCGTTCAATTGGCCACAAGGAGTTATAAATAATGAATTTCAAACTACACGTCTGGCGACAGAAAAACGCCGCGGCTAAAGGGCGGATGGAACAGTACGAAGCTCGCGACATCAATGGCGATATGTCGTTCCTTGAAATGCTCGATGTGGTCAATGAAGATCTGGTGGAGAAAGGTATCGACCCGATCCATTTCGACCACGACTGCCGCGAAGGTATCTGCGGGGCCTGCTCTCTTGTTATCAATGGTCTGCCGCACGGTGGCATGACAGGCACTACCTGCGAGGTCCGGATGCGTCTTTTCAAGGACGGCAGTACGATTTATATCGAGCCGTTCCGGGCGAAAGCCTTTCCGGTTATCAAGGACCTGACTGTTGACCGCACCTCTATCGACCGTGTCATGCAGGCCGGTGGGTTTGTTTCGACCCATACCGGCGCGGCCACCGATGCCAACGCTATCCTGATCCCAAAAGACAAGGCCGAAGAAGCGATGGATGCCGCCGCCTGTATCGGCTGTGGCGCCTGTGTTGCGGCCTGCAAGAACGCTTCGGGGATGTTGTTTGTTGCGGCCAAGGTGAGCCAGTTGGCACTGTTGCCTCAGGGACAGGCCGAACGCGAACGACGGGTCAACAAGATGGTAGCGCAGATGGATATTGAGGGTTTTGGTAACTGCACGAACTACTTTGAGTGTGAGGCGGTCTGCCCGAAAGATATCTCGGTGAAGTTCATCGCCAAAATGAACCGCGAATACATGCGAGCATTGGTGAAGTAGGCGGTTGAGATTTAGAACAGGATTTAAGTTGTAGGTCGAAACCCCTGCGGTTTCGACACATTTTCGACAGATCATTGTCGAAACCACGCCCCGGCAAGCCGGTGGCTCAGGGGTTTCGACCTACGTGATTTGACACTAAACACGGGAGGTCTGCCGCCCATAAATGGGTTCGTTTGGTGTTTTTTGGTTTGGGAGTGGTGACTCGGTAGTCATTTTGATTCACCTTGTTCCTTGCTTTTAGTCATGACGGATTTGTCCTTTGCTATTGTAGTTGGTCAGGTGATCAAGAGTGATGTGGTAGGGAATTTGGGGCGTGATACTCGATGGCAGGGCGACATCCGCACGCCTCGGCGCATCTTTGACCGCGGCGGACTGCACTACTAAACTGAGGGAAAGGGGAATATCTATGATGACGATTATGCACAATGACCACAGAATCGAGGTTCAAGGATTCGGCCGGGAGCGCGTCTTTTATGACGGTAAAGAAATGTCTTCCAAACTATCTTTCCTTGGTTCAACTCACATCTTCGGGGTGACCGAGGACGGCGAACAGATTCAATATGAAGTGCGGCTGGGCACGCGGTGGCATGGTTGCGCATGGTGGTGCGAAGTGAAGCGTCAAGGGATGCTAATCTTTACAAACCGTTAGTGGAGTAGGCGCGGGCGGTAGAGGCCACCCGGTAGCCCACCTAACAGGTGGGTTTTATTAGTGTTATGCCCACCCGCTGGGTGGGGTACCCGGTGACACCCGCGCGGGTCCTCGTCTGCCGCTACGTGAAGCAAGAAATCGAACTATAAAGGGGCAGACCGGAAGGTCTGCCGCCCACTGATTCATCGTTGCTGTCTCTTTTATTTCTTCTGGTTACTTCGCCCTCTGATAAAATGCCCCGGGAGCAGATATATTGTTCCCCCGTATGCTGTTCGGATCAGTTCCCCGTCACGTAGCATTTGATCGACTATTCCAGAAACACCAAAGGCGTTCTCAATCTCAGCGGCCTGATCTTGCCGCAAAGGGTGTCGCGAACCAATTTCCAGGATCGCCTGTCGGGCATTGCCATATTCCTTTAAATCAAATTGACCGGATTCCCGTTCAACTACGGGTATGGACTTCCCTAGTAACTCCTGAGCCATGAGAATTGTCTCGGGTTCCGGCGGCACTACCCATGATTCTGCAGGCGGCCGAATCGGCGTGACGATATACACGCGATCCGGGGCGATAATGTCCACGGCCTTTCCGATACCCAGTAACTCATCTTCGCTGTCATTTACACCCTTGACCAACATTACTTCCAACCATATTTGTCCGGAATATTCATGACGGAAATCTATCAACCCCTGCAACATGGCCTCAAATGTAACGCTGCGGTGTGGTCTGTTTACGGCCCTGAAGGTCTTCTCATTTCCGGCATCAAGGGTGGGCATGACCACATCGGCATGCTGCAGATCCGATCTGACATCTTCACGGAACAACAACGAACCGTTAGTGATTACGGCTGTGCGCGCTTGCAGATTTTTCTTCGTTTCCTCTATGAGCCAGCCCAGGTCTTTACAGAGCGTAGGTTCCCCATCTCCGACAAAGGTAACGTAATCAAGGGTCGTGTCTTTACCCCTGTTTATTATCTCCGCAAGGATGTCCTCCTTCGGATAAAAACTATGACGTGCTGCCGTCAGATCCGTGGTTTTACCTAACTGGCAATACACACATGAGTATGAGCACGTCTTGGGTGGTATCGGACTGACACCTAACGAAGCCCCCAGCCGCCGGGACGGCACAGGTCCGTAAACATACATTGCCTAATCTCCTAATGTTGCATACTCACCACAGGTACATCACCCAGTAGACGGCCATACCGGCAACCACCCCAATGACCACGTTTATCAACTTAACAAGAAGGAATTGTTTCCGCGAGTGAGCAAGCAATGGCAACATGCCGTGACCATCCTGTACGATAGAGTTGGTCAAAAGGACGACGAACGGAACAATCCCCTGAGCATAAAACGTCGAGAATACCAGATGAGGGCCGGATTCCGGAATGATCCCTACCAGGGCTGCGATCATGATCATTGACAGAGTGCTGTTCTGAATTATCTCTGTTAAATGCAGATAATCAGTTGCAAGCATGGTGATCAGCAGGGCACCAAAAGTCCAAAGAAAAATGGGGTGTATATGCTTTAAGGCTATGTGTCGCCAAAGGTGTTCCTGAAGAAAATGCTCCGAGACCGTGCCAACAATAAACAATCCAATCAGACCGGTCAACAGCAGTGTGAAACGTATCCAATTCCAAATTTCCGGTCCGACGGCACCTGATATAACTCCAAAAAGAAAAAGCGATAAAACACCGAGAAAAACACCACGTGCCAAAGAAAGCTCTCGGAGTTGTCGGACAATGTCCTTCCCGGGGAAGCACTCACAGGACTCAAGGCTGTGTATTTCAAGTTTCTGACAGGTATGCATTCCATTTATGATTCTGCTTCCAGCGAGCGCATCAGTCAGCCATCCGGCAATCAATCCGATTACAATGAGGGCACCCGTCAATAACAGCGCTTTTTCGGGGAACATGGCAAGCATCACGAATGCCTCATCGCCACTGGTGGCAATCATCGCGGCAACCAAAGCTCCAAGTGGAAGAACACCATGCGAATACATCGCAACCACGGCAAAAGCTCCGAGACATCCGGGGGTTGCCCCAAGGATAACCGCAACCAGGTACTGCGTTAATCTGCTACCGGCAAGACCGTTCTGCCACGAGCCTTGTGTCAGTACGTTGACGTACTCGATTACCAGCATCATGATCCCGACAAAACCCGTGATGAACAAAGCATGGTATACTAAATCAGCTATCATGGTATCCTCTGCTTGGGCAGAACCCTTTAGCAGTTCTGCTGTTTTCTATTTTTCCGTTCCGGCAGAACCTCGCCCCGGCGAGCCGATGGCACTTCGGGTTCTGCCTTACGAGACTATCGGAAAGAATAAAGCAACGAAGACACAAAAGTCAACAACTGGTTTAACAGAGATTGAGATAATGACGGTTAGTCCGATAGGGCAGAAACCCGCCACAGCTCTCACATCGAAAGACAATTAAACATATTTGACATCGGTGGCCGCTACGCGTCCATTATTTAGCTTGCCGGATAACACCGATTCGGCGGATATTAGGGGTGTGGACAGAGGCCCGCTAAGGGTGACAAGCCACAAACCCGCAGGGTCTCATCCGCCTTCGGCGAAAAGGACTCTGCGGAACAATTGAAAGCCCTGTAGCGCAGAACCCTTTAGCGGTTCTGCTGTTTTGGCCTCAAGATATGTGTTAGTTTTGACCTACGTGACTTATCAATAAGGAGGCACTGATGACGAGATTGATTGTTGCTCTAACGATTCTGGTATTCATGTCAACCGAAGTTCAGGCTTGGTATGCCACCGTCGTTGATACGGTTGAAGTACGTTGGCCTAATGGTAATTTGAAAGAACAATATCAAACTTATTGGTTTGGCGGAAGCGAGCGCACCTGGCGCGAGGGCTTCTATCGATCCTGGCGTAGCAACGGACAGCAAGAACAGATTGGCGAGTATTACAATGGTCTGAAGATCCACGCGTGGATATGTTGGGATTCAACCGGCGCAAAAGTATCGGCAACAAATTACGTGAACGACGAGAAGCATGGCCGCGAGCTGGTATGGCACCCCGGTCACTCCCTTAAGTCCTCTGCGCACTATTTGCACGGGAATCTCCACGGACGAAGCACTCGGTATATACAGAGTCACGATTATCACGGTAGGTGGGATTCTATCGTATTGGACCAGTTTTACATAGATGGGGAGCTGATGTTCACAATAAGGGAAGGGCGAGATATCTTCTTGTATTGTTATCGACCTTCGCCATGTTATAATCCGGAAAAGGATATCTGGCTTGAATTTACTAACAATTGCGGCGATTTCTATATCGGGAAGAAAATCGATGGTGAGAAGCACGGGAAATGGATCCATTGGTCTGAAGACGGAACAATGGTGGGCAGTGTCCTGTTTGATCACGGTACCATGGTTACTGCCTTTTCCATCTACGATTAGCAGTAGTGGCGAGCCACGCTAAGGGTGGTGAGCCACCCACCTTATTTATTTTCTGAGCCCGCGGCGGCGGTGCTATCGGCCACCGTTTCAACAAAGTGCAGCCACACTGTTTCTATGCTATCGACCGATATATCAAACGTGCGTTCAACCGCCCGGTTAAACGGGTCGGTAGCGTCGTAAAACTGTTTGAATTTGTCCATGCCATACGTATAAATCACAAAGTCTACAAACGAAGCCGACAGCGATGACTGATGTCGCTCGGCGTAAACATCGACCGTCGTATCGACCGCTATCTCAGCCAGAGGAACAAAGCCGGTATCGGCAAACTCCGGATCGTGAAGAAACATGTGGGTTATTTCATGGTAGTTGTTGCCGGAGTAATCCAGCAATGCCCGCAGCCCCTCCCGGAGGAACCGGTGTGTCGGCTCGGTGCTATTCCAGCGCGGCAAGAGGCAATCCAGAAGAGATACACCATAAAAATTGGGATACCAAAAATGTATTGTATCACTATATACGAACGGAAACACATGGCCGGTCATCGTATGAGCTTTGGCATAATGGTCATAGAAATATATTGTCAGCGTATCGGTGGGAACCGCAATGCCAAGGAAATTGCAATCGGCCCGCACCCCAAAATCATACCCCGCCGCCATTCCGGGAATGTTCTCGGCAAAGCGATGGTCCGGCGGATAGATAATACGGATATTCTTGAAGCTGTAGCTCACCCAGTCTTTGTATTTGAGGGGATCAACCGATTTGGCGATGGCATCGGAAGAAGGCGATGCGGCGTCGGTCGTCTCGGGAGCATCATCACCGCACCCTGCAAACCAAAGAGAGACTATCGCACAGAATGCAAAAAACAGAAAACCGCATCTTCTCAAGATCAAATCACACAATCCTCATTGTAATCTTCCTGTACCGCACGTAGAACCGGCCAGGAGCCGTTAACGCTTTACCAGACGGCAATATATCGTATGCAATCTAAAGTGTCAAACGGGATAAATAGTTATCATTTTCACGATCTGCTTGACTTTAGCGACCAATTTTGCGACCTTAGGAACAAAGACTAATGCTGTCGTGTTTTGGGGGTCAATATTCACATAATCCGCAGCGCGGAAGGTTCCTGCGCGAGGTAAGAAGCTTGAGTGATCCTGATGACTGGTTCTGCACCAACATTCCCGGCCCCTGAATTCAAAGAGCCGATTATTGCTATTGTCGGAGGTTACGGCAGCGGCAAGTCGGAGGTGGCGGTCAATTTGAGCCATCTGCTGGTGCAGTCACAGCCTGAACCGGTGACAATCGCTGATCTTGACATCGTGAATCCTTACTTTCGATCCCGCGAAGCCGCTTCTCAACTCGACAAGCTCGGTATCAGGTCGATTGTCCCCGAAGGCAGCCTCCACTATGCGGACCTGCCGATCATCCTGCCGCAAATCAAGGGCGCTATCGAAAACCGTGACGGCAAGCTCGTGCTCGATGTGGGCGGCGATGATGTGGGCGCGCGCGTGCTTTCATCTCTACACGATGCGTTCGAAAAAGGCGGCTATGAAATGCTGCTGGTAATCAACGCCAACCGCCCGTTTACATCGGATGTCGCCGGATGTATGAAGATGCTGAATGACATAGAAAAATCGTCGCGACTTAAGTTCACCGGTATAATATCGAACACGCACTTGATGGAGTACACCACGCCCGATACGATTATGGACGGCTACAGGTTGACACAGGAAGTTGCTACTAAAACGAAATTACCGATTGTGTTTCTCTCCGCAATGAGCGAAATTGTGACCGGTGTCGAACCGGGCCTGATTGATGTGCCGGTTTTGCTGCTTGATCGATACCTGTTAAAACCGTGGGAGAGAAGCTGAACTTGCTAATGAGGATTGGTAATGCCCGGAATCAAAGTTGACAAGAACCACTGCAAAGGATGCGAAACGTGTGTCAAGGTCTGCCCCCAGCAGATTCTGACCATGTCCAAGGATATAACCGTACGCGGCTACTTCTACGCGCTGATGGCGGACCCATCGCGATGTATCGGCTGCCGTATCTGCGCAATTTCCTGTCCCGATTCGGCTATCGACGTTGTGACCAATGGCACCGTCTTCGAATTGTTCCCTTACTGACCACCCGAGGCAATAGGAAAAGATAATGGCCAAGATTCTAATGAAAGGTAACGAGGCAATAGCCGAAGCTGCGATCAAAGCCGGCTGTGTCAATTACTTCTGTTATCCGATTACGCCACAGAACGAAGTGGGCGAGTATATGGCCCGTCGTTTGCCGGAGGTTGGCGGTGCTTTCCTGCAGGGTGAGAGTGAAGTCGCCGTCGGCAACATGCTTTTCGGTGCTGCTTCCACCGGCCAGAGGGTGTTCACCACATCTTCCAGTCCCGGGATATCATTGATGCAGGAGTCGATCTCGTATATGGCAGGAGCACACCTGCCGGTAGTGATTGTCAACATCATGCGAGGCGGTCCCGGCCTGGGGGGTATCCTTCCGGCCCAGTCAGATTATTTCCAGGCAACCAAAGGCGGCGGTCATGGTGATTATCGTCTTCTGGTTCTGGCACCTTCGACAATTCAGGAAGCGGTTGACCTGATGATGCTCTCGTTCCATCTGGCGGAGAAGTATCGCAATCCGGTTATGATAATCGGCGATGGCATGATTGGTCAGATGATGGAGCCGGTAGAATTCCCGGAACACCACGAAGAACCGGAACTGCCATCAAACGATCTCTGGGCAATCACCGGAGCCAAAGGTCGCGAGCCGCGAGTTATCAAGTCGCTCTTTCTGGACCCGAAACTTCTCGATGACAATAGCTGGAACCTCTACGACAAGTATGCCCGAATGGAGCGCGAAGAAATACGCTTTGAATCATACCGTATCAAACCTAAAAATAAGATTCTGATAGTATCATATGGCACGATGGCACGTATCTGCCAGACAGCGATTGACGAGTTGGAAAAAGATGGTGTCTCGGTTGGTCTGTTCCGCCCGATCACCCTCTTCCCGTTTCCTTCCAAACAGATTGCCAAAGAGGCCAAAAAGAAGAATATCGAGAATGTACTCGTGATCGAAATGAGTACCGCACAGATGAAGGAAGATGTTGACCTCGCGGTGTTGGGTGCCAAGCCGGTTAAGTTCTACGGAGAAACCGGCGGACTGGTGCCGTCACCCGATGCGGTTAAGGAGCAGATAATGAAGCTCATTAAGAATCCCAACGATGAACTTAAACGAAGATAGGTGAGGACGGTATGAACGAAGACGCTCGGACATTGTTTTCCAGACCGGAATCGCTCAATGAAGTAGTTACACATTACTGCCCAGGTTGTACGCACGGCGTGATTCACCGTCTTGTTGCCGAGGTTCTCGACGAACTGGGCGTGCGCGAAAATACTGTTGGGGTGGCTCCGGTTGGCTGCTCGGTTTTCATATACAAGTATCTCGGGACCGATTTCCTCGAAGCGCCTCATGGCCGTGCCCCTGCTCTGGCAACAGGCTTCAAACGTCTGAGGCCGGACATGATGGTCTTCACCTATCAGGGTGATGGCGACCTCGCTTCGATCGGTATGGGTGAAATTGTACACGCCGCTAACCGTGGTGAAAAAATCACTACCATTTTTGTAAACAACGCCGTCTATGGCATGACCGGTGGCCAGATGGCGCCGACCACAATGCCAGGACAGGTAACCACGACCAGCCCCGGTGGGCGCAATGTCAACGACACTGGATATCCAATCCGAGTCGCCGAGCTTCTCTCTGCGCTGGTAACACCCAACTACATCGAACGGGTAGCGGTACACACTCCGCAGCATATCATCAAAGCCAAACAAGCGATCCGAAAAGCCTTCACCTACCAGAAGGAAGGTCGTTGTTTCTCGCTGGTGGAGGTACTTTCTACATGTCCGACCAACTGGGGCAAGACGACTGAAGAGTCCCTCGACTGGGTAGAGAGTCGCATGGTCCCCTACTTCCCGCTGGGATGCTACAAAGACCCCGAAACCGCCGAGGTTCCCGATGGCGCAGTATGAAGTGACACTCGCCGGATTTGGCGGTCAGGGTATAATGACCGCCGGGCAACTGCTGGCCTATTCAGGAATGGCCGAGGGCAGGAAAGTCGTCTGGTTGCCTTCGTACGGTCCCGAGATGCGCGGCGGCACCGCTTACTGCACAGTCGTTGTCTCGCCGGATCGAATCGGCTCGCCGATCATCAACAACCCGACCTGCTGCTGCGTGTTCAATCGTCCGTCGTTTGACAAATTTGCACCACGTGTCAGACCGGGGGGTCTGTTGCTGGTGAACAGTTCTCTGATCGACGTTGAATCTGACCGCACCGACATTACCCAACTGCTGGTACCGGCCAATGATATGGCCATGAAAGCGGGCAACCCCAAAGCGGCCAACATTGTAATTCTCGGTGCTCTCATCGGAGCCTCGGAAGTCCTCAGCTACAAAGTGGTCGAAAAGACGATGAAAGAAAAACTGGGTGGCAAGAAGGACCTGCTCCCCTCCAACATAAAGCTGCTGCGGGAAGGTTACAATCTGGCCCGGAAAGAACTCGGCAAGAAGGAAAAAGTATGAATCACGATTTCAGCAAACTGCCCGAGATATTTGATCGCTACTCCCGGAATCCTGAATCGTTGATCGCTGTCCTGCAGGATATCCAACAAGAATACCATTACCTGCCGTGTGAGGCTCTCAAGGAAACTGCGAAGAACCTGAGTGTACCGTTGAGCAAAGTTTTTTCGGTCTCGACATTCTACAACGCGTTCAGCCTGACGCCACGCGGAAAGAAGATTATCCGCATCTGCAAAGGAACGGCCTGTCACATTCGAGGTGCCCATCAGTTGCAACACCAGTTTGAAACGATGCTCGGCATCAAGGCCGGGGAAACATCGAAAGACCTCAAATACACACTCGAAGTCGTCAACTGTGTTGGCGCCTGCGCGATGGCGCCGGTGGTTATTATCGATGAGAAATACCACGGCTCGGTTGATGTCAGTAACGTCAAGCGCCTGATCAAGAGAGGATGACATGCGAATCGAATCTGTCGAACAACTCAGGAAGCTTGAAAAGAAATATCGCAGGGAAACAGAGAGTCACCCCGTCCGCGTTCATATCTGCTATGGCCCCGGCTGTCTGGCCAATGGTGCCCAAGAAATAGGCGACCGTTTCCGGAAAGTTATCAAAGAGAAGAAGCTGAAGAACTTCAAGGTTGAAGCGATCAAAGAAACCGGATGTCACGGCTTCTGCGAACGTGGTCCCCTGGTCGTTCTTGAGCCGGAAGGTACGTTCTACACAAAGGTCAAGGTGAAGGACGTTGAGGCTATTGTCGAGAAGTCACTGGCCAAAAGCGAGATCATTGAATCACTCCTCTACACTAACCCCGCCGATGATAAGAAAATTCAGCACTACAAAGATATCCCATTCTATGCCCACCAGAAACGAATCGCCCTGCGCAATCTTGGTCAGATAGACCAAACCAGCCTGCACGATTACATAGCGGCCGGTGGATACCAGGGTTTGGCCAAAGCGCTTACCGCCATGAAGCCGGACAAAGTTATCAAGGAAGTGGAACTCTCCGGTATTCGTGGTCGTGGTGGTGGTGGATTCGCCACCGGTCGCAAGTGGGCTACCTGCGCCAAGATTGAATCGGACGTTCGCTACGTCATCTGCAACGGTGACGAAGGCGACCCCGGAGCGTTCATGGATCGCGCCATCATGGAAGGTGACCCGCATTCGGTTCTTGAAGGGATGATCATCTGCGCCTATGCGGTGGGATCGACTCAGGGATATGTTTACGTTCGTGATGAATACCCGCTGGCGGTAGTCCATCTCCAGAAAGCAATTGAGGACGCCGAAGCGATGGGTCTCATCGGCGAGAATATCCTCGGCACAGGTTTTTCATTCCATATCGATATCAGCCGTGGCGCCGGGGCGTTTGTCTGTGGGGAATCATCGGCCCTGATGAGATCGGTCGCCGGTGAAGTTGGCGAACCACGAGCCAAGTATATTCGCTCGGTGGTAAAAGGTCTCAAGGACAAACCAACGGTTCTCAACAATGTCGAAACATTCGCCTGCATTCCGGTTATCCTTTCCGAAGGTGGCAAAACCTTCAGCAAAATCGGCACACCCAAGAGTACCGGCACCAAGGCGTTCTCGCTGGTCGGTAAAATTGAAAATACGGGGTTGATCGAAGTACCGATGGGCACCACCTTGCGCGAAATCATATACAACATCGGTGGCGGCATCAAGGACGGAAAACCCTTCAAGGCCGTGCAGACCGGCGGGCCTTCGGGTGGATGTCTGCCCGAATCGAAACTTGACCTGCCGGTGGATT
>DAOWIM010000049.1 GCA_030640905.1 bacterium | reverse complement strand
TGCCTACTATCTCCACGGGAATACACGGTGTGCGACCTGTATAAAACTGGAGGCATACTCTCTGGAGGCGTTGGAAACCGGGTTCGCCGATGAGCTGGCCGACAGTTCGTTAGTGTGGCGTGCGATCAATTTTGATAATGACGAGAACAAGCACTACATCGATGACTACAAACTCTACACCAAAGCGCTGATTCTGTCGCGCACGATCAACGGCAAGCAGGTCAATTGGAAAAACGCCGAGAAGATTTGGAACCTGGTGAGAGACAAAGAGAAGTTTGTCAAGTACGTACAGGCAGAAACGCGTGCGATGATGGATGCCGATGTTGAATGATTGACTCGATCTGGGTGGCTATCGGTTCGGCGGCATGGCTGGGAATACTGACTTCGATTTCCCCCTGTCCACTCGCTACCAATATTGCGGCCATTACATACATTGGCAAGCGCGTTGATCGGCCGGGCTACGTTCTCGTCGCCGGGTTACTCTATACACTTGGTCGGACTGTGGCTTATGTCGTGATGGGGGTGCTGATTGTTGCCAGCGTCCTGGCGATATCGGACCTGTCATTCTTTTTGCAACGAAATATGAATATGATTCTCGGTCCGGTTCTGCTGATTGTAGGGCTATTCTTGGTGGGCGCTTTCAAGTGGCGCCTGTCCGGCCTGAGCTTTGGCGGAGGTTTGCAGGAACGGATAGAGAAATATGGTTTGGCGGGTGCCGGTTTGCTGGGATTGTTGTTTGCGATGTCGCTTTGTCCGGTGTCGGCAGCGTTGTTTTTTGGCAGCTTAGTACCGCTGGCGGTTGAGCAGCACTCAACGATCCTGATGCCGACCGTCTATGGTATCGGTACGGCCCTGCCTGTCGTCCTGTTTGCCCTGCTAATCGCGATGGGAGCTAAGTTTGTAGGGACGATTTTTGCGAGGCTCAAGACATTTGAGCTATGGGCGAGGCGTGTCACAGGTGCCGTCTTTGTCGGTGTGGGGCTGTATTATGTGCTGGTGTATATTATCGGTTGGCAGTTATAGTCCGGGCAATCTGCCAGTTTTCTTCTTTATATCCCAATTCCCAAGACTGATAATCAAGGCTCGGTTGGCCGTACTTGCCCTGTGAGCTGGATATTGTCGTACCATCGATGTTGACATTATAAATATGGCATATTATTGGTATATATGGCTATATAGTGTCATATCGTCACGACACTGTCAGTAATATTAAGATACGGCCATACTCATGATTTCATAGTATTGTCGGTCAATTTGTAGCTTGACTTAGACTATAAATGATATATGTTCATCATATGGAGGACATACGGCTATGAATGATTCAATTGACCGGACAATATTGGCGATTCTTCAGGAAAACGCCAGAACAACAAATACGGAGATTGGTCGTAGGTTGGAATTGGCGCCATCGGGGATTTTGGAGCGTATCCGAAAGTTAGAGAAACGCGGCTTGATTACCGGTTACCATGCCTCGCTCAACGCCGGGCAGCTTGGTTTTGGGATGACCGCCTTTCTGTTCGTGCAGACTGAAGATCGGGTAGGTGATACCACCACTGCTCGCCGCTTGGGGCAACTTGCCGAAGTTGAAGAAGTTCACCATATCAGTGGTGAAGATTGTTATCTGGTCAAGGTCCGGTGTGCCGATCACGACGATCTCGGCCGGATATTGAAAGAGCAGATTGGGGCGATCCGATCGGTCAAATCAAGCCGGACCTGTATCGTGATGGAAACGATCAAAGAGGGCGGGTTACTGCCTATCAAGCCTTAGCCTGAACTACTACATTCCGGGGGCCGCGGAGTTTCGTACTCAGCATCCTAACGCGGCACGCCGTATATGCTGGAGCACAATTGTTGTCTCCTTTCGCCGCACTGGAGTATGCAGAAACTTGTGAATTTTCAGTTGAATAATTGAGGCCGGATGTAGTAATTGGTAGAGTCGTCTTGATCCGGGTTGACTTCGCAAAATGTTGGCCGACCCGGCGACCACAATTGATGTGATGTTTTCTTTTGTCAGAACACGGAGGATGAGAACGATGGAACCTAACAACCAAACAGACGCGGCGGTGGCCACACAACCGGTTGCGCAGAAGAGTATCTGGAGTATCATGGTCGGCATTTTCCATGCACCGACCGAGGCATTCGCGGCTTTTAGTAAGAAGCCCGGTATACTGATGCCGCTGATTGTCCTGATCATTGTGTCCTTCATAATGGTTGGCCTGACGACTCCCTACCAGGCGAGGGCACAGTATGACATGATGAAACAATCAACTGTCCTGCCGCAAGAGGCGCTGGACCGTATGGGAGAGGATGCTAAAAATCCCAGTTTCATCAAGGGTGGTGGCTTCGGTGTGATCTTCGTGGTATTTGCCAGTTTGATTTCCGCCCTTGTCGTGTGGTTTGTCGGCTCGTTTTTCTTTGGCGGCACGGCCAAGTTCACGGCTGTATGGGGGATCGGGATATTGGCCATGCTGATTCCTATGGTCGGTGGTTTGTTACGATTGCCGATGGTAATCGCCAAAGACAGCATACTTGTATCGTATGGACTGGCCGCTTTTATGCCCGGAGGGGATTTCACGTCGATTCTGTTTTCCCTCTTGTACTATCTCGACATCTTTGCCATCTGGAGCCTCATTGTGGCCGGGATTGGTTATGCTGCGGTGTTCGGTTTTTCCAGAGGGAAAGGAATCGCCACATCGGCGATTGTATCGCTTCTCTTCATCATGTTCATGATCTCATTGACGGCCGTCGGTATGAGTTTTGCGGGCGTGGAGATCAGTTTTATGTAAGAAAGTTGTAAGACAGAGCGATAAACGATGCTCCGGCGTTATCTCACTGCGAGAGAAGCCGGAGCATTTTTTCTACGCGGTAGCCTGCTTTTTCCGCGGCGATGAGAATCGTACCGGCAGATCGCCAGGCTGCGCCTATCCGGCGGTCGGTCGTGCTGTCGTCAGTCTCGATAGTCTCCCCACTCCGAACCCTGACCAACTCTATTGCGAGCAAAGAACTAACCAGACGTTCGAGACGTTCCTTACTAAGCCATAATATATCGTCATGACGATTGACCAGCAGGTAGTCTCTGACGGGACTACTCTCAAGAGTCTCTCGCAGTGCTGTCGCGATTTCTGAAGGAGCTAATGCCAGTTCGATCTTCTTGTGCAGCAGGATTCGCACCAGATAAGCATCGGCATGTGGATCAACCCCCAAGTCGGTCAGTTCGCCAAACTGGACAGATAGTATTCTGCCGAGCAGCCAGTCATCGAATCTCGCAAGGCAGCGTTCATGGTGCGACGTTGTATCATCCGGCGCACAAACTTCTGCAATGGCATCGATAGCGACCCACGCGAGCATAACGGGAGTCAGGCTTTTCATTTCGTCGGCGAGTAGCCCGACAACTTCCGCTCCGGCTTTGCCTGCCTTCGATGGTGAGGGATGTTCGGAGTCTCTCAACAGAGCTTTGATCGCAGCCGACGCGTCTTTGTCTTTCATCGTGCTTTCCAGATCGATATCGAGCTGCAAGTAGTCCCTGACCGTGTGGAGCATTTGTTGGAGAGCTTGTTCAAATTGGTCGAGAGCGTTATCCTCTCCGGTCGCTATTCCACGAAGGAGATCACTCTTCATGAGGTTGCGAAATGGGGTCAGAATCGGTTCAAGTTGCATCTCACGGCGAGCGTATTCCAGGTTGGGCACGCCACCGCCGCCGAGACGATGCGCCAGTTGCGCCCACGAGCCATCGGAGTCATCGATTTGCTGGAAATCAACAAAGGCATGGTATTGATACCCGTGGAGGACCGCAAAAAGACCTTCTTCGGTTAGTTGGCGACCAGAGCGCACGTACTGGAGACCGGATCGATGATCACGGAAGCGGTAGAAAACGCCATCGTTGGTATTTACTGCCAGCGCCTCGCCAAGATTTTTGCTGACGTGATTTGGTTCATCGCCGGAACCTATGTTGATTGTTGTTGATATTCGGATCCAACCGCTGGTCGTGTTGTAAGCGTTGTTGAATAGAATGATAGCGCGTTCATCGCCGGCACGATTGGAGTAAGCGAAGACGTTCTCATCGACCCAGCCCTCGGGCGTATTGAAATCGTAGAGGGCAAAATTCTCAGCTCCGCTGAAGAGGCTGCGACGACGCATCAACGGAAATATTTCTCGTTGATGGCGGGCGACCATTTCTTCGTCGGGTTTTTCATCCCAGTAAGCGCGAC
>DAOWIM010000068.1 GCA_030640905.1 bacterium | reverse complement strand
CGACAAAGAATTCTATCAGATAGCAGAGGTGTTTTTTGGTTAAGAGAGTACTAGCTCCGCTGGTTGTGCTTGCCTTGCTGACCGGACAGAGCGGAATGGCGGCGGATGAGGCTCCCCTCTCCCCCGGCGAATCGTTCTTTCACAAACATCAGGTCGGCATCCGGCTGGGTGCCTGGAGCAATCTTGGCGACACGCCACCAGAAAGTGGTACGGCGGGGACATCATCGTTCAAGACCACGATTGGCTCGGGCAGCTTCTATTTTGAAGGGTATGCCGCGTTCCGGTTGTTGCGGCCTGTCATGGGGGAAATATCATTTGGGATGGTCAACAGGGGATCGGTCACTATCAACGAAGGCACCAATACCGATATCGGCAACCTGATGGTCTATCCTATCATGGCCGGGATCAAACTCTACCCTCTCTCAGGAATGAACCTGAAACTGCAACCATACGTATCGGCTGCCGGTGGAGTTTTCTATGGGCGCCGCAACGTTCAGATAACAACCGCATTCTACTATTCCGAATTTGCCGAAGAGTCGGCCACCAAGATTGGATACAGTATCGGCGGAGGTGTTGACTGGCCAATCAGCAGCACAATAGGCCTGGAGTTGAGTACTCGGTACATGCCAATAGAGTTTTCCAAGAGTCTTGTTTCCGCATCCGATTACTCGGCATTTACGGTTGCGGTCGGAATTAAATATCTATATTCTTCAGTGAAAAATGGCAATAAGGATAAAAGACATCACGGAGGATCAAGAAGATGAAAGTTGCAATAAATGGATTTGGACGAATTGGCCGGTTGGTTTTCAAAGCCGCCCGCGACACTGATCTCGAATTTGTCGCCATCAACGATCTGACCGATGCCAAAACATTGGCCTACCTTCTCAAGTATGATTCGATTCATGGTCGCTATCCCGGAGAGGTGAGTTGCGAAGGGAACAACCTGATTGTGGACGGCAAGAGTATCCCGATCACAGCCGAGAAAGACCCGAGCAAACTACCCTGGGGCAATCTTGGTGTCGATGTGGCGCTGGAATGCACCGGAAGATTCCGTTCAAAAGATCAGGCGATGGCCTATATCAAGGCGGGCGCCAAGAAGGTGCTCATCTCCGCGCCGGCTAAGGGTCATGACGGAACGTTCATTCCCGGCATCAACGCCGATGAGTACGATAAGGCAAAACACGATATTATCTCAATCGGTTCATGCACGACCAACTGCCTGGCCCCTATGGCCAAAGTGCTGATGGAGAACTTCGGAATCGTTAAAGGCTTCATGACGACCATTCACTCCTACACTAACGATCAACGTATCCTCGACTTCCCGCACACCGATCTTCGTCGCGCCCGCGCTGCTGCTGTCTCGATGATTCCAACTACGACCGGCGCGGCCAAGGCGATCGCCGAAGTGTTCCCGGCTCTCAAGGGTAAGATGGATGGCTGCGCGATCCGGGTCCCGACTATTGATGCTTCCATGGTCGATCTGGCGGTTATCCTTGAAAAGGAAACCACTGCCGAAGAGATCAATGCGGCAATGAAGAAAGCTGCCGCCCAAAAACCACTCTCCATGACTTTTGAGTACTGTGAAGATCCAATCGTGTCGGTTGACGTTATCGGCAATCCGGCAGGCTCAGTTTTCGATTCGCTGATGACCATGACGCAGGGCAATTTCGTCAAAGTCTTTGGCTGGTATGATAATGAATGGGGATTCTCCAGTAGAATGGTAGACATGATCAAAATGATGCTTTAGACACCAAAGGCTACTGATTATGAATAAAGTTACTGTTGCAGATGTTAATTTCCGCGGTCGGAAGGTTCTGATTCGAGCCGACTTCAATGTTCCCCTCGACTCTTCAGGAAACATTACCGATGATCGCCGAATCCGAGGCGCTCTGCCGACCTTCAAAAAGGTCCTCGATGATGGTGGGATGGTCATTGCCTGCTCGCATCTGGGTCGTCCCAAGGGCAAGCCGGTTCCAGAGATGTCGCTTCGTCCAATCGCCAAACGATTGGGTGAACTTCTTGGTCAGGACGTACTCTTTGCCGAAGATTGTATAGGACCGGAGGCAGCCAATGTTGTCGGTCGGATGCAGGACGGCGATTGCGTCCTTCTGGAAAATCTCCGGTTCCATGCCGAAGAAACGGCCAACGATCCGGAGTTCGCCAGGAAGCTGGCGTCGCTCGGCGATGTTTATGTCAACGATGCATTCGGCACCGCTCATCGCGCTCACGCCTCAACCGAGGGTGTCACACGGCACTTTAGTCAGTCGTTGGCTGGCTTTCTAATTGAAAAAGAGTTGCGCTATCTCGGTAACGCTCTTGCTGATCCGGCCCGGCCGTTTGCGGCTGTTCTTGGTGGCGCCAAGATATCGGGTAAGATCGATGTTATCTCCAATCTGTTCGGAAAAGTCGATATGCTTCTGATCGGCGGCGGCATGGTCTTCACATTTGCCAAAGCGATGGGGTATGAAATCGGTGATTCGCTCCTCGATGAGAACAAAGTGGAACTGGCCCGCGAGATTATCGCCAAGGCAAAAGGCTCTCGGACGGAACTTATTTTCCCCTCCGACACCGTCGTTGCAACCGATATCTCCGAAGATGCCCAGACTCAGGTCGTGCCGATTGACAAAATACCAGCCGGTATGAAAGGGCTGGATATCGGACCAGAAACCATCAAGCTCTTCTCGGCCAAACTTAGGGATGCCAAAACTGTCGTCTGGAACGGCCCGATGGGTGTTTTTGAGTACAAGCCGTTTGCCGAGGGAACGTATGCTGTAGCCAAACTACTCGCTGAGATTACGGCTAAGGGAGCCACGACTATCGTCGGCGGTGGCGATTCTGCCGCAGCGGTGGGCAAAGCTGGCCTTGATAATAAGTTAACTCATATCTCCACCGGTGGTGGGGCCTCGCTGGAATTCCTTGAAGGCAAAGCACTTCCGGGAGTCGAAGCACTGACTAACGCCGCCAAGACGGAAGCAGTCTGATATGCGACAAAAGATCGTTGCCGGCAATTGGAAAATGAACGGCACTCCGAGGGAAACTGAAGCTCTGCTGAAAGCCCTCGTGGCCGCCGGGCGAACCCCCGAAAATTGCGCTATGGTTGTCTGCCCGCCCTATCTGGTGCTGCATTTGGCCGATGAAATCCTCAAAGACAGCCCGATCATGCTCGGCGCTCAGGATATGTCGGTCCACGACCGGGGTGCATATACTGCTGAGGTCTCCGCAGAGATGCTGTTGACAGCCGGAGCATCCTACGTTATATTGGGCCACTCTGAGAGGCGGCAATATCATGCCGAGTCCGATCAGCTTGTCAACGCTAAGGCAAAGAAAGCCCTGGCGGATGGACTAATCCCGATAATCTGTGTCGGTGAGACGCTGGAAGAACGGGAAGCTGACCGCACCGAAGAGGTTGTTGGTTCTCAGATAGGTGGTGTTCTGGCCGGGTTTGCACCGGATATGATCGCCAGATCGGTTATTGCTTACGAACCTGTCTGGGCGATTGGTACCGGCAAAACAGCGACCCCGGAGATGGCACAGGCGGTTCATCGGTTCATAAGGAACCGAGTCGCCGATCTCAACCAGGAAGCTGCCGAAACGGTTCCGATTTTGTACGGCGGATCGGTCAAACCGGATAATGCCGATGGTTTGTTGTCGCAGCCTGATATTGATGGCGCCCTCGTTGGCGGCGCAGCGTTAAAGGCTGATGACTTTGTTGCAATAATTGATGCTGCGTGAATGGAGGTATAATCGTTGTTTGAAGTTTGGTTAGGTTTTCACATTATCGTCTGCTTCGCCCTGGTCACCGTAGTACTGATGCAATCCAGTAAGGGCGGAGGTCTGGCCGGTTCCGCATTTGGCGGTGGTGGTGGTAGCGGTCTCGGTGGCGCTGTTTTTGGTGGCCGCGGGGCAGCTTCGTTTCTGTCGAAGGCAACTTCCGTACTGGCCGTGGTGTTCATGCTCAATTGCCTGTCTCTGGCTTACATGTCTTCGACCACTCGAGTTTCGACCAGTTCTGATGCTGGTGCGACCGGCGAATCGGTCGTCACCCGAAAGGCACAGGCTGAACGCGAACGTGCTATGCAGCAGCAGGCCCAGCAGCAACCAATCGTGGCCGACACTGCCGACCTCTCACTTGAGGAAATCATCGGCGAAGGCGAGACGGCTCCAACTCCCGCACCTGAAGGCAATTGATCGAGTCTGATCAGATTAATAGATGCGGAAGTGGTGGAACCGGTAGACACGCTATCTTGAGGGGGTAGTGGGGAAACTCGTGCGGGTTCAAGTCCCGCCTTCCGCATAAATAATTCTGAAGCCTCCGGCTCCACTGCCGGAGGCTTTTTTTGTTGTAGTTTTGCTATGGCCTATCTTCTCAGGGGACGGCCCAGGGGTAATGCGTGCGCTTTTCACAGTGAACGCCGGAAGTCGGTTCACTCAGATCAATCAGAAACTCAAGCGGTGTGTCTTCGGGGTGCAGGTATGGTTCGATCACGCGCAGCGTGTATTCGCCGGGTGGTAAATTGTTGATCACGTAGTTGATGTCAAAAAGACAGTTGCAGTCACAGGGAGCTATAACAGAGTCAATCTCCTCGATTATGATGTCGCTGCCGATTACCCGAATATCGGCAACTATAATCGGACAGCAGTTCAAACCGGCATTCGCATGCGTAAGGACAAGAGTGTTGTTACTGTATTCATACTCGACACAGCCCTGATCCGGCGGCGCCGAAGCAACCGCTTTGGCCAACCCAAAGTCCAGGCAACCTGAGTGATCTGTCACCGAGCCCGTCGCGACGCCGGTTGAAGGACACAGCGGCGGGGCCGGGCCGGTGGGAATACCGAACAGGTATTCAACCAGGTAAGTGACATCGGACACATTGACATTTTCGTCGTCATCACCATTGGCATTACCCTCTTCCTGACACACCGGAGCCGGTCCGGTCGGAATGCCAAAAAGATATTCAACGAGATAGGTGACATCGGAAACATTGACATTTTCTCCATCATCACCGTTGGCATTGCCTCGTATGTCCCAGCAACAACCGATCGGTTCAGCAACCATGAATGGTGAAAGAGAGGCAACCCTGCCACACAGAGTGTTGTTCTCTTCGTCAACCCAGGATGGTTCAACTTCATGCCATGTTGCTGGATCACCAGTTCTGTGGAACAACTGAAGCCGGCCTTCGCGAACGGTGATGGAGCTTTCATCGTAGGTGAAACAGATAGTGACGGAGCCGACAAATTCAGCTGTTGTTGTGATTTCATAATACACTGGGGGCGAACTTGGAATAATCCTGAAACCACTTGGGGGCGGGGCACCGGAGGTGTCAGCCGAAACCTGCGTAACACCAGGTACTGCGACACTATCGAAAGTCAGTGAGAGGTTGCTAGCTGGAGTGATAACCACGTCAGAGTCTGCAGGAGTGTAGACAGCCCAGCAGCTATCAGTCACACAATAGTAGCAGTCAACATCCAAGGCTCCAATCAGCGTACCACACGTGCTGTTCGCAAGGGCGCATGGAGAGACGTCCATGATATGAAAATCATTGGCCGCCGTATCACAGAACATGGGATCGAGTGAGAAATTGCCGCTCATACCTTCTTGATCAGGCAGATTGCAGTAATCTCCGGCTGTATTGCTGTAAACATCGTTGCAGGTAAACTCCCAAGTGCCTTCATACGAACCAGACAGCGTCACTCCACAGCCTTCATTATATGCAATGATGTTATTCTGCAATTCTATATGGGGACCATTGAGCAGGGTAACGCCAGCCCCAGGATTGCCCGCAACGGTACACCCAGATATTGTTGTAGTTCCACTCACCGAAAGCGGAGAGGAACTGTTGTTATAAAACACGCAATCCGATACCGATGATGTACCGGAGACTGCTGCTGAAGAATTATTATAGAACACACAATCCAACACCGATGATGTACCGGAGACTGCTGCTGAAGAGTTATCATAGAACACACAATCTGACACCGATGATGTACCAGAGATATAGGCTGACGAATTATCATAGAACATGCAATCTGAGACCGAAGAACTTCTACCGGCAGAAAGGTAGGCGCCATCCCGAAATGTAGAGCCCGATACGTTTGCGGCGGAGGACTGCACGCCTGTACTGTCAAATATACAGCCACCAATACCAATACTTGCATTGGGGGCAGTAGTGAAAGAAACACTGACGGTACCGCAATTAATTAACTCGCAACCTCCCATGGAAAAACTGATTCCAATATTACCCGTACCATAATAGTCATTACTTAGGCTAATACCGCCAGTATTGGAGATATAGCATCCACTCATTCCGAGGAGTATCCAATCCATTTCCCCGGTCTCTCCATGCACCGCATACCCAGGATTGTTTAGCAGTGAACAGGCAGCGAGCCAACCGCCTTCATGCAAATTGTGCAAATCAAAGATCCCCTCCGAGATTCCCTCAAATCGGCAGTCACTAAACGACATCTCCTGAGTACATTTGACACCAACAACGCAATCGCGAATTGTGGTTCCTGTAGCAAGAAAATTCCCGCCCTCAAGACCCGTGTAGCAATTCACTATCTCACAATCTGTGATTTTTAGAACAGAGTGTGAAGAATACTGATCTTGGCCCTCGCTTAAGATACCGTTCCAGAAGCCCGTGATACTGCAATTTCTGACTTCAAGTGATACATATGAGTCGCGATAGATTCCCCAGTAGCCGCCGTCATCACTGGATATAGTACAACCATCAATGAGGACCCCAGAACCACCAGGCGCGACCCACACACCGGCCATGTCGGATATGATTTCACAATCGTCGAAATAGAGACTGCAAGGTGAGCCAGCCACATGAATCCCTTCGATGACAGGTCCGATTTCACAATTTTCGAAATGAGGGCTACAGGGAGGACCAGCCACGTGGATCCCTTGGGAGTTGGGTCCCATTAGAAGATTTCGAAATGTAGGTGATGAAGCGTCAAGGTAGATGCCTTTTCCGAAGTACCTGATAGTAAATCCATCAATTATGGTCGTCGAGTCCTCCAGTGATCCGGAAAGGTGAAACGCATCTGGGGCGTCACCCGGCCAACCACTGATTATCGTATTCTCCGCTCCAGACATGCCCTTGATAACAATAGCCTTTCCACCAATAGTGATCTCTGTGTTACCTGGCCCCAGGTACTCGCCTGCGTGCACTAGCACTGTATCACCATCGGTCGCAGCATCAATCCCCGCTTGAATCGTTGGCTGATCTGCAGGTACGTTGATTGTAGCAGAATGAATTACGACAGGCCACAGGAACAGCAACCCGGTCACGAAGGCTATCAGCTTTCGATTCATAGATATTCCCCAATTATTTGCAGTTCATGTCACGACTCCCGCCACAATGTGACGAGTCACTCTAAGATAGTTAATTGGAACCGGTTGTCAAGGATATCCGGCGAAAAGCAGCCAACAATAGTGGGCGGCCCGCCGCCGCGGGTCCACATCTGCCGGCAGGCAAACTTGCACCAACAAACCGGCACATGTGGAGAGGTTGTCCCAAAAGATTAATCTTGTTGAGTTTTGTCTATTAGCGGGCGAGTATTGTGTAGGTGTAGATGTAGTCTGGAAGGGTTCAGATATGATACTTTGTCCCGAAGATCCCCGT
>DAOWIM010000256.1 GCA_030640905.1 bacterium | reverse complement strand
GCCGTCAAAGACAACGCCCAGCAAGCAGCCGGTTATTCCAAACAAGCGGGAATGCAGTGGGTAATGATGGTCGCCAACAAGGACATTCTTACGGAGTACCAGATTGCCAGCGTTCCGACAACGATTTTCTACGATCGCCAGGGCAACCAGGTTTTGCGTCTAAAAGGTCTACGCAGCTACGAGGAACTCAAGCAGGGTTTTGAAGCTATCACGGGTAGTTAGATCGAATCGGGAAGTTCGAGGCAGAATATCAGTCCAGCGGTGAGTTGCGTTTGGTGAAATACTTTATCTCCCCCTCGCAACGATAGCCATTATTCTCAAAACAGGCCATTGATGGTGCGTTGACCTCGTGGATGAGAGCACAAATCACCACCGCTCCCTGTTCGTAGAGAAAATCTTCGCACGCCTTGATGATTGTCCCGGCCAATTTCTTTCCACGCAGGTCGGGATCAATCGCCACCCGGTTTATCCACCCGCGACGACCATCCCAGTTGGCGATTCCAAGCCCGATCATCCGGTCGTTCTCAAACAAGCCGAGAAAAACACAAAACGGTCGCGCCATCTCCGCAGCCATCATCTCACGTCGATCCCGCCCTTCTGGTTTGTACTCCAGACCGGCATCCTGCCAGAGACGGATGATCTCATCGTAGTCATCGATAGTAAGTTCTCTAATCTCGGTGGCCATATTTCTCCTCCAGAATCTGCTCCAGCCACGATACGGTCATCTCCGATGCAAACGGTTGATCGTTCCAGTGCTCGCATCCGCAGAAATTAAGCAGTACACCTCGCGCCGGTACGTTAAGTTCGGCAGCCGTGCGCATACCGTCGGCCAGCATCATAATGCAGGCAATTCCAACTACACTCAACGACTCGCTCCTGGTGGCATAGTGTTCGATCTGTTCGCTGAGCTTACGCTTGGAGAACACGGTCTTGACGCAATAGCGCGCCCCAAGCCGCCTGATCAGATTTGCCTGGCAGTCATCAAGGCAACCCTGGCAGACGTCGCCATACGGCAGGTCTGTTTTCTCGCACTCTTTTTCGTGAATGGAGAGACAGTCGGGCAGAATCAGAATCGTATCTTTCTTCTCGTTGAAAGCCTCACGGTTCAGCCGGTCGTATATCCGGAACGAAACAGCTTCCAATAAGTATTGAACTTTCTTGGTTTGGCGGAGATCGTTATCGTCACGCTCGTTTGTCTCCCGGCTTGCCTGCTGGACAAAATCATCGATCCGGGAGAACTCGCCTGAGAAAGAGCGGAAACCGTCAACTATGAATTGATCAACAAACTGGTCGAGTTTGGCAGGAAAGTCGGGGCCAAGCTTGTATGTCGGGTGCCGGTCAGTCATGCAACCTATAATATATGCCGGTGATCAGGACCCGCGAAGTGAAATTTTCAGCGATCCACCTGCGTCAAAGCGCGGAGTCTTTCCAGACCGTCGCGAGCGGATGATGATTGAGGATGTAGATTAAGGGCCGTCCGGTAGTACTGTTCGGCGCGACCGCTCTCACCATTGTGCTCAAAACATCCACCGAGTGCCACATATATCAAGGCACGGCTTCGGTTATCACGAGGAGCCTGATCAAGGCTGAGATGGAACTGGGCTATCGCCTGTCCGTACGATCTGTTCTTGCAGTGGATTTGTCCGAGATAATAGCGAGCCAGCCAATGAGCATGATTGCCCGCAATTACTTCCTCGAAAAAAAGCTGCGCCGCCGCCAGATTGCCCTGACGGTACAGCATCAAACCATCGCTTAGACCATGATCGGAATCACCGTCCCATCGGCTCTCGGCCGGTTGATCGGCAGGATCGGATTGCTGCCGTTTCTGCTCTTCGGCGTCAACGGTTGAATATTTTGACCCGCAGCCTGCCAGGGTCATGACAAGTAATAGCAATAGTACAATAATCTGGTGCAATCGATACTCCTCCTATCTTCATATTTTCGGCTGCCTCGGGAGGATGGTTAATAGTGACCGGCCGGATTGTGGAAATTGGCTGGATTCTGAGCACCAATCGTACTATAATCCAGCAGCAGGAACAGTCTTGCTACTAACCGGAGAAGAATATGAACGACCCGGCAACCCCTGTTTTTTACAAGAATCCCGGACTGGCGGCGGTTCTGTCGTTTTTCTATATGGGTCTGGGGCAAATATATAACGGTCAGATCGCCAAGGGCGTCTTCTTTATCGTCATCTATTCTCTCTCTTGGATACTGGTAGTAGTCTTAATCGGTATGCTGACCACGCCGATTCTGTTCATCTATGGAATGTACGACGCCTACAAATCGGCAGAGAAAATAAACCGTGACCTGGCCGGCCATCTTAGTGGAACCCGATCCACCGGTCCACCGATCAACTAACCAAAAACGAAAGACGCAACCTGATGCTTCTGGCAATCGACATAGGCAATACCAATATCGTAATCGGTGTTTACAAAGGCACGCCCCTCAAAGCCCATTTCCGGATCGCCTCACGGCACAACTTGACCACCGACGAAGCCGGGTTTTTTATCACCGGTTTTCTGGAGCGGATGAGACTGTCGGGCGAGGATGTCGATGATGTCATCATCTGCTCGGTCGTACCGGTGTTGACCGAGGTCTTTGAAACGACCAGCAGAAAACATCTTGGCTGTCTGCCGGTAACTGTCACCTGTCATATCAAATTGCCGATTACCGTCGCGACTGAACGACCCGAAGAGGTCGGTGCCGACCGGATTGCCAACGCGGCAGCCGGTTATGTGAAATTTGGCGGGCCAATTATCATTGTCGATTTCGGGACAGCCACCACTTTTGATGTTGTCGATAAAGATGGTGCCTACGTTGGGGGCGTTATCATACCGGGGCCGGAAACTTCGATGGCCGAACTGGCCCGGAAAGCGGCCCGACTGTTTGAGGTTCGGATTGAAAAACCGGACTCAGTCATCGGCAAGTCAACCGCCGGAGCGTTGAAATCAGGCCTGTTCTATGGGACGATTGGTCAGGTCGATTATATCATCGACAGGATTATCGAATCAACACCTGATACAGCGTACAAGATAATCGCCACCGGTGGGCTTTCAAAGAGTATCGAAAAACAGACCCGCCATATCAATCAGGTCGAACCGACCCTGACGCTTGAAGGCCTCCGGCTCATCGCTGAGATGAATTAGGGGCGAGGTAGGATCAGGGTAGTCTCAGAATCGGTTTTGTTATCTATCGTGCTGTCTCACTCAGATTGAATAGTACTTCTCAAAATCAAACTGGAAATCTCGTGGCGCGTAGGTCCCTTTCTCGCGGTTGAGCCGATAGTCTTTCTTATAATCACCGGCCGCTATTTTCTTGATCAGCTCAACAAAGATATCCACTTCATCCATCGTATTGTAAATCCCAAATGATGCCCGTACCGCCCCGGGAAGGTTGGAGCGGTTTCGCTCCAGAAACTCCTGTTCGTACTTTATGGATTCCTCCTCCGTAACACGCAACAGCGACTTGACATACATGTGTGCGCAGAAACAGCCGGGGCGAACCCCAATCGCTCCTTCGTAGTTCAACACCGCCGCCACCAAGCCATTGGGCAGGCCATCGATATTGAACGCGATTACACCCAGGCGATTGTGTGTATTGTCCGGATCGATATCGCCGTAGAGATTCACGCCCGGTATCTCACGAAGTTGCCGGAGGGCATGAGCGGCCAGTTCCGATTCATGGTTGATAATACTTTCCCAGCCCAGCGTCTGGAACATCTCCACCGCCTTAGCCAGAGCAACGACGCCGATTATGTCGGGCGTACCGGCTTCTTCTTTGTCCGGAAGATCAGCCCAATAGGTATCCTCAAGTGTCACCATGTCAACAACACCACCGCCGACCATTTCGGGATCACCCTCTTCAAAAACGGCCCGATCACCTATCAACACACCCACACCAAAGGGCGCGTACATTTTGTGAGCCGAGAAAACAAGAAAGTCTATCCGATGCTCGGGATCGTTCGGCTTCATATCAACCGGTCGATGCGGTATCAGTTGGGCGCCATCGACAAAAAGCTTCGCCCCAACCCGATGAGTCTCGCGGGCAAAGAAATCCAGGTCATTGATATAGCCGGTGACATTGGACGCGCCGGTGATGGCCACCAGTTTGATGCGCTGCCCGTATTTCTCCAGCTTGGCAAGGAAGTCCTCTTTGGATACCGACCCGTCGTCGCTCAACTCGACATGATGAACCTCACCAACCCGACGCCACGGTAGTTCGTTGGAATGATGCTCCATCAATGTTGTCAGGATGATATCGTCCTTGTTTATCGGCAGACGGTGGGCCGCTTTGTTGATTGCATCGGTTGAGTTTTTTGTGAAGAGCGTAATCTGGGTTTCCAGATCAGCACCTACAAACTTAGCTACAACATCACGCGCTCGCCCAAAGGCCCAACTGGAGAGCTGCGATTTGAACCCGGTTCCGCGATGAACATTGGAATACCACCGAAGGAAGGCGATAATCTCATCGGCAATTATCGTGAAGGTCGGTGTGGAGGCGGCGTTGTCGAAATTGATGTAACGCCTGGGACCCGATAGAGTCGGAACCATCGTGTCGGCTCCGATCAACAACTGTGGCATATCGTCAATGGTCAACTTCGCAATTGAAGCCGCCAAATTTTTATCAGCAGACATGACTAATCTCCCGGTTATAGATTCGTGTTGGGGGAATATAGTAGAAATGTCAGGCTAACAAAAGCGTCTTAGATGCTCTTGAGGAAATCAAGATAGCGCTCGGCCCAGTCTTCGCGACGGTGGTTGCGGGTAGCATACTCGCGGTAACCCTCCCCCAGCATGTCGCCGTCGATCTTGCCGGTCTTGACATCAAGAATCAGTTCGCAGAGACGATTGGTATCATTAGCGCGGAACGAAAGCGCCCCGCCGGCTTTTTCCAACTCGCGGACTGGCTCCGATGTTTCCCTGCCGCCAAATACAATTGGCCGCCCCGCCGCCATATACTCGTACAGCTTGGCCGGGTAGGTGCCCTTGGTAACCGGGTTGTCGGCCTTGACTTCTTTGAGGCTTTCAATCAGGATATCGCTGGTCTGTAGAAAATACGGGATTGAATCAAGCGGTTGCAGGCCGATAAAGGTAACATTCTTGAGGCCATAATCCCGTACCATGTCCTCAAGCACCGCCCGCTTCTCACCATCGCCCACAAAAACGAATCTGATATCGGGCTGGTCAATGAGCTTGCGGGCCGCCTCAATCACAACCTCAAAAGAATGCGCCCAGCCCATAGTTCCAGCATACAGGATGACAAACTGCTCATCCCAGCCGAATTTTGTGCGGATGCCATTGGAACCGGTATCAAAAAACTCACCTCCGACCCCGGACTTGATAGTAGTCAGCCTCTCTTTAGGTACGCCTGAGTTGAGGGCAAATTCAGTAAAACCTTCCGAGACACCAACCACGCGGTCAGCATTGCGATATACAAAATGCACAATCTTCTTGATCGTCTTAGTGAATAGCGAAGGTTTCAGCGCGCCGAATTCCTCGCTGCACTCCGGCTGAGGATCGCGAATCTCGATAACCAGTTTCTTCCTCTTGATTTTCGAGATCAACCACCCGAGCACTGGCGTTGTCACCGGCGGGCTGGAAGCTACTATGACATCGAAATCGTCCTTGAGGCGAAACGAATTAATCACCGCCGTCAGGAGAAAAACGACAAAACCCACCATCCTCTTGCCGGGAAATCGGTTAGGAGCCGCCAGAACGTAGCTGCGGTACACTTTGACGCCATCCATTTCCTCGCGGTACATAAAATAACCGCGGTATTTTTCCGGTACTATTCCATCCGGATAGTTAGGGATAGCCGTCAGTACCGACACATCATGTCCCTGCCGGGCGAAATATCGGGAAAATTCAAAAAGCCGTCTAACCGCCCCTTTTTCCGGCGGAAAATGCTGTGTAATAATCAAAATTTTCATATAACTGCATAATAAGTTAGCCAAAAGATTGACTATGGGCAAGACCTTTTTTGAGGTCGAAAAGCCTGCGAAATAAGGGTTTTTTGATCTTGACTCAGGCCAAATTGGGCTATATTTTCGACAGAATATTGGACTATATACGATTGTTTCCCTGTATAAGGGGTAGTCTGGATAATAGAAACTAAATTTAATTTATTTGAGGCGAGGTATTTAATCATGCGCAAATTTCTCACCATCCTGATTCTCAGTCTGAGCGTAGTGGCCTTCCTGGCTGCCGTTGCGGTGGCTGACGAAGACAAGCCCGCAAAAGCGGTGGCTGGCGAAGAGAAGCCCGCAAAAGCGGCGGCTGACGAAGGCAAGCCCGCACACGAGTTCGTAGGCTCCAAGAAGTGCAAGGGTTGCCACAAGGATGTCTATGCTTCCTGGATTGAGACCACTCACGCTAAGACGTTTGATGTTCTCTCTGACGAAGAAAAAAAGAACGAAGCCTGTATTAGTTGCCACAGTACCGGTACGCTTGCTGACGGTACCCTGATTGAGGGTGTGGGATGCGAAGCCTGTCATGGTCCCGGCAAGGACTATAAATCAGCCAAGATCATGAGTAGGAAGAAATGGGCTGCTGATCCGGAAACTCACAAAAAGATGGCCATTGATGCCGGCCTGATTTACCCGGTTGAAGCAACCTGCACTACGTGCCATAAAGAAGAAGGTAACAAGAACTTCAAGCCGTTTGACTTCGAAAAGAGAAAAGGCACTTCTCACCCGGTGGTAAAAAAATAAATCGTAATCAGCCGTGTCCCATCAGGGATATCGGATTATGAGTTAATCGAAAGCGGTCTCATACGAGGCCGCTTTTTTTGTTGTCTATTTCAAGATAGCGTAAGACAAAATTATGTCAGAGGGAATGTTCTCACCGATACCCAGCGGCGTTCCGGCAGGGGCGCTATCAGATCAATGGCTTCCACCTCAAATCGTTCTCGGGAGAGATACGATGCAATAGCGTCCTTTACCAACATAACACGATGCTGCGATATTTCCTTGGCCACAGTCACGTGCGGCACCCAATCCTTAAACACCAGCGGCAGGTCCAGACGCGCGTATAGTCGGTAGTACAGGGCTGTCAATTCTTCGCTGGGATCGACGCTCCAGTGGATCACCGGCGCGTGTGGGTAGAAATCACCAATAGAACCGAGCTGGAGTGTGATCGGTGACACCAGATCAATTTCAGATTTGATCAGGGCTGTCAGCTCATCTATCGGCATCTGAGATTCAAACGGAAACACCAGGGTGATGTGGGAACTGATCAGATTGTAGTCGGGGTCGTATTTCTCTCGCAGTTTCGCTATGGTAGCATCCAAATCCCTTGGTAGATAGATGACCACTGCATACTCGCCGTGACGGCGCTCGGCATAATGATCGGAGCGATAGTGGCTGTTAAGCATCACAACTCGAAAGAATCCTATTTGAGAAAGATGATTTCAATCCGGCGATTTTTCGCACGGCCTTCTGCGTTCTGATTAGAGGCAACAAAATTCGATTCACCACGACCAAATACTTTGATGCGGTCGGTTGAGATGCCCTGGGTGACAAGAAAGTCACGTACCCGCCGGGCCCGTTTTCCCGAGAGCGTTCGGTTGGCCAGGGTGGTACCTATGTTATCGGTGTAGCCGCTGATATCGAGCCTGATGTCGCTGACAAAATTCAACAACCTGGACAGTTGAATCAGGCGTTCCTTGGATCGCGGATCAATCTCAAACGACCCCGATGGATAGTCAATATTCAGCACCATCGGTTTGGCTAACATCGAAAGATCGATACAACCGTTACGGTCAACAATAACTCCCACTAATGTCAGCGGGCAATCGTCCAGCCCGTCGGGGACACCATCGCCATCGGAATCAACAACGCAACCATTCTCGTCCACGGCGGCGCCAACCGGATTGTGCGGGCAGGCATCAATATAGTCGGCGATTCCGTCGAAATCGGAATCGACCGGACAACCATTGATATCAACCATCCCCCTGGCGCGTGATTCTGTACCGGGGCAATCGTCAAGACCGTCGCTTATGCCATCGTGATCACTGTCAATCGGACAACCATATCGATCAACGATTGCCCCCAACGGCGTATTGAGGCAGCGATCGGCCTCGTCGGGAACACCATCATGGTCGGTATCAGATGCCACCAGCTTTCGGTCGGCGCGTGTTTCCAACCAGGAACTGCTGGATGGCCAGCGACCCGACTTATTGACACGACCAAAAGCAAAACTCAATGACAGATTCGATGAATAGAGCCAGCGATCACGCCCGGCCACTACTTCCGGAGCAAACTCAGCCCCGGCGCCGGTTAAGTAATCTCCTCCCGCCTGCAGAGTAACCGACCAGCGCGATCCCAAGTCCCACCGAAAACCGGAAACTGCTGCGACAAAAACTTCCGAAGCTGCAAAATCAAGGGTCTGATCTCGAATACCCTGCACGTCAATTGTTGAGTCAGCCGCGGCGTCGATAATTTTCCACATCGTCCACCCTGCCCCGACACCCAGTGTCATGTGGAAACGGTGGCCAATTGAGAACAAGCGTCGGTTCATTATGAGTCCAACTCGTTTGGCCTGCCACTGACGCGTGGCGGCAAAACCGTCGCGTTTCAGCGCAAAGCTGGAAGTAGCTGTAGTGTCATTAGTCAGGTCATAGAATGACAGGTCGAGATTAACGCGCCAATCGTCGTTGAAAATATAGCCAACCTTAAGTCCAACGACATTCTGCAAAGTGTACTTAGCAGAGTCGCCGGATGCGATAGTAGCCTTGCCGCCGTTGAGACCAAAGAAGTACTTGTACTCGTTGGCCTGCACCGATCCGGCAAGGAGAAACAGAAACAGTATGGTAGCAATCCGATGCATCTGACGTTTTTCTCAAGTCCGCCCAGGGCGGAAATCAGTTAAATCTGCTTTCTCAATAGAGCTTCTTTGTTTCGACATCCGTGTAATAATGAGCCAGAATTTTGTCAAACACCCAGCCTTCGCGCGCCAGCCCAATCGCTCCGCACTGGCACATTCCAACGCCGTGTCCGTAACCACGTCCGACAAACGTGATACTCTGAAGATTGCCCCGACTATCGCGATCAATCTCAATATCGAATCTACCCGACGGCAAAATCAGGTCTGGATCAGAAGTACGTCCTATTACCCAGCGGATACGATCCTTCTGGAATTTATAGACGTCATTTTCGGCGCGGATCAACATCTTCAAGACACGTCCCCCGGAAGTACGCTGGTTGATTTTCACGTCGGTTATCCGACCTATCTTGAGATCCCGACCACGATCACTGGAGAGGTACTGTTCAATCCGACCACGCAGTTGCTCTTCGGTGAAATGCTCTTTCCAGACATAGTACTTCGACCACGAACAGGCGCCCTCGTCGCTTACCGCCTTGAGATATGGAATGTCCTTGCGTTCCCATACGTCACCGATGTCATCGGTCATTCCTCCGCACGTTGAGTGATAATAAGCATTGATGAACTCGTCGTGATAGGTAATTACATATCCAGCGGTAGCATCAATGGCACGGGAGATCAGCCGGTTCTCCACCGATGCTCCCTCATAGACCTGATCCAGAATACTTGACTTCATATCAAACGGCTCCCCCTGGTACTGATTGAGGTGGGCCATCGCGTATGTCCGAGCAGCAACGGCCTGCGCTTTGACCGCTTCGATCTCCGCCTCGCTTCTCTTGCCGATCTCAGGTGGCACCACGCCCTTGAGATAGTCTTCCATGTACACTATGTTAATCAACTCGAGATTCTGACCGTCGGGAAGAACCTTAAGCAGGCCACGATACCGACTGTT
The DNA here is from genome assembly GCA_030640905.1 of bacterium. GTDB lineage: Bacteria > Zixibacteria > MSB-5A5 > GN15 > FEB-12 > DAOUUR01. The sequence goes on along the minus strand of DAOWIM010000256.1, from coordinate 3,501 downwards.
ATTCAGCTTCACTCTGTTGTCAACTCCGCGCGGAATGATATTGACTTCATCAAGACCGGATTCGATGACGGCCTTACCGCGACCAACGACCTTGATCTTCCCCTTGTCGTTCTGCACCGTCACATCGCGTGGAGAATAGTAGACTGTTTGTTTTCCCTCACGAAGGCACTCCACTGCAAAATTGCCGTCGGCGCCAACGGTGGCCTCATCAAGATTCTCCTGCAAGAGTACGCGCACAAACGGTACTCGTATAAAAGACCCGCCGGATTCTTCTTTCAGCCCTGGAACAGTGGCACAACTCCACACCAGAATCATCATGCACAATCCGGTACCGATGCGAGCGCTGTATCTTATGATGGTCTTAAAATTCATCTTATCATCCCAGGTTTCATCTATCAACCGGCGGTTGGGCAATAATACCCATCACCGGAAGCTTGCGCCTGCCGGTAGTCGGCAATGGTTCCGATCTCAGAGCCGCCTCACCCATCACGGCGAAACAAGCGGCCTCAACAAAGTCACCGTCGATACCAAGTTCATCCACGGCAACGACCTCAACTTCGGGCAACATGCGGGCAAGACTCTTGACAAGGAAGATGTTTTTTCGACCTCCTCCGGTCAAATACAATTTTCTGATTGTTCGATCAACCCGCATGATCGGCCAGACCAACGCCACGATCGAATCGACTGTCAGAGCCGCCGCTGTCGCCAACATGTCGTTATTACTCATAGATAATCGACGTCCGAGCTTAATCATTTCATTGGCAGCCGCCCGGCCAAACGATTCCCTGCCGGTTGAGACAGTCGACCCACTGAAAAACCGGTTCCCGTGCAGCAACATCAACAAACGCTGTGACACCTGTCCCGCCGCTGCGTATTTCCCACTGCGGTCATATGGTTTGTCAAAGAGCCGGAGGCAGAGTAGATCGCAGAGGCTGTTTCCGGGACCGCAGTCGGCAGCCGAGGAAGGTCGTTTTGATCCGGGACCGGGCAGGTAGAAGTAGTTTGACATGCCACCAATGTTGACTATCAGCCGCGATTCTTTCCGGCTGGAAAAGAGACGTTCCATGGCGGCCTGAGTGACCGGAGCTCCTTCGTTACCGATAGCAATATCGGCCTGCCGGAAATCCCCAATGGTGATCCTGCCGGTGCGAGTCGCCACCTGGTTAAGAGACCCCAATTGGACGGTACTGCGAACGGTCTGCCGGTCGATCTTTACTTTCTCCGGCAGATGACGCACAGTCTGGCCATGCGAAGCAACAACATCAATTCCAATACGTTGCCTGGCCAACTGCCCAATGAAATCAGCTGCCGCCCGACCGTAGAACCGGCCCAGGATGTTGTCAAGATGCGCGGTGTGGGTGAGGTCTGGTTTGTCAGAATCGGCCAAGTCCAGGATCAGATTTCTCAGGCTGGCTGGGTACTTTTTTTCGCGTCCGGCGAGGAACTTGGCCCTCACACCGCGATCAGTCCGCACAATCCTGACTGCAACCATATCAAGGCTGTTGACCGACGTGCCGGAGTTCATTCCCAGGACGGTCAGGTTCCGACGATTTATGATTCGATTTAGCGACATTTCATCTTAAGGAGCTCGATGACGTGGTACTTTTCAACTTGAATTTTATCCCCGATACCCGGCTTAAAGCTGAGGTGAGACGATCTTTGGACACCTCGCCACGTTCGACAGCCTCGCGGAAGTAATCAAACGCCTCGACCGCCGCTTCGGTATCCTGCCCATACAGGAGGATATCATGACCGGCCTCAAAGGCGGCCACCGCCCGTTCACCGTGGCTACCGAGCACGGCAGCTCCACCCATAGTAAGATCATCGGTAATGACAGGACCGTCAAAGGCCAGCATCTGCCTGATTAAGCTGTTGACAATCTTCTCAGAGCCGGTTGCAATCTGATCGTCGAGATTCCGGTAGCGCACATGCGTTGTCATAATCATATCAGCGCCGGCTTCAATCCCGGCAACAAACGGTAGCTTTTCTCGCTGCTCCCACACCACCGGATCATAGTTAACCACCGATGTTTCATTGTGCGGATCAATCGCCGCGTCACCCAGGCCGGGGAAATGCTTGAGACAGGAAAGCAAACCGGCGCGGGAAGAAGTCTCCACCGATGCCTGCACAAATGGGGTTACGTCGGCTGCCGTTGTCCCAAAACAGCGCTCAGTCAGACACTTGTTGTTTGCATTGGTGAAAATATCGCAGACCGGGGCCAGGTTCAGATTTATTCCGAGCGATTCCATAAACACAGCCGAGCGAACATACTGCTCCCTGAAGCGCGATGGGTCCGAAGCCTGACCATACGACCAGGCCGAACCATATTCCGCCGGAGCGCCTTTCAGCCGACAGACACGACCGCCTTCCTGATCAATGGCAATAAACGGCTGGTCCTTGCGGAGACGGGCGCGAATGAGCTCGACATTCTCGCGTACGGCGTACGGTGTCGAGCAATTCTCTGCAAACAGAATCACCCCGCCGATATTTTCTTCGGCAATGAACCTCAGGAAACTACCGGGCGGTTTTTCGCCACGATAGCCAAGTATGAACAACTGACCCAACTGATTGAGTATGTCTTTCACCAAACCTTCCCCATGCTTATGGTTCTATTTCCGTCATTCATATAGCATCAAATGGAGCAGACCAGATTCCGTCCCTCACCTTTGGCTCGATACAGAGCCTGGTCTGCCACCGACAGTAGCTCGTCCTGCGACTTGCCATTCTCCGGGAACGAACTAACGCCACACGAAACGGTTATTTTCAGTTTGCCGACCGAGCCGGCTTCAATAATCGTACCTTCAACATGCTCGCGAATTCTCTCACCGATCCGTCTCGCCTCGGATAAAGGTGTCTGCGGCAGAATAATAACGAATTCTTCACCGCCAAATCGGAAAAACATATCAACATCGCGAATGCAATCCTTGATCAACATCGAGAGTCTCTTCAACACGATGTTACCGACCTCGTGACCGTAGGTGTCGTTAAGTTTCTTGAACCAGTCGATATCAACCATGATCAGCGACAGGGGAAGATCGTAGCGCAACGCCCGTCGCTTTTCTTCTTCCAGCTTCTGCACAAAGTACCGGTAATTGTACGTATCAGTCAACTCATCACTGATCGTCAACTCTTCGGTCCGTCGGTGCAACTCGGCGTTCTCCAATGCCATCGCCGTTGACCGAGTTACCACTGAGAGCATCTGATGCTCCCTCTCCCTAAAGGCATCGGGTCGGTCGTCTTCGGCCACCAGCGCACCCATTGTCCGTCCGTGCGCCGTCAGCGGCACAATCATCACCGATCGCGTCCTCTCACCCAGCGGCAAGTAGTCATCCCGTCCCGCAATATCCTTCACCGTGATCGGCTCGTCCATCTGGCAGACTTTCCCCACCAGAGCGATGTCCGCCGCTTCGATAGCCTTAAGATGGAAATTGGTCCTGCCATTTTCGTGACGCACACGATAGAGAAAATTACCTTTGGTATCTCCCAGGATCATGGCAAATC
>DAOWIM010000325.1 GCA_030640905.1 bacterium | reverse complement strand
GGCTTGTCTCCGCCCTTGTTGCACCCGTAATAGGGGTTTCTCAACAAGCCCGTAGTCGAAGGGTGAGGTTGTTGTATCTCACCCCAAGGGGTGAGCCACCCGACCCAAAGACGAAAAGGGGTCAATCAACCGTATGCTGCCGGAACAATACAGATAAATTCGAAGTTATCGTCGTACGGGTTGTCGAACTGGTGATCAATTCCCGGTGGGACAAAAGCAAAATCTCCGGCCTTCAAATCGTGAACTGTCTCACCAAGCCGCAGGCGACCGCTGCCCCTGATTACATAGTTGACATGCTCCCACTCGTGCGAATGCCGCGGTGTGTGGCCGCCCCCGATCACCCGGAAAACACGCATACAGTGGCTGCTCCACCCTTCGTCCGAACCGATCACACTGGCTTTGGAAACGCCGATTGCACCGTCCATTGTTACATCTTTGAATTCGATCTTGTCCTGTTTGATAACCGGCATATTTCCTCCTGGTCTTTCCACGTTGCGCGGGGGCCTAAGGCCCGCCGCGGCGGGCGCAAGACCCGGCGCTTGATGCTGTCAGGTTGCAAGCAACCGTGACCTACGCAATGTGCAAACTACACTTATGTGCAAATAACTAACCTACACTATGTGCAAGCAACCTGACTTACGAACTTCGACACAGGCAAGCCTGCTTCAAAACAGGTAAGCCTGCTACTTACCGGTGAAATTCGCCTTGCGACGCTCCATGAAAGCAGCCATTCCCTCGGTCTGATCATCGGTGGCAAACAGCTTGGAAAAAATGTCCTTCTCCAAATTGCAACCATCGTCAAGCGTCATGTTCAGACCGTCGTTGATCGCCTTCTTGGTTGCGGTAACGGCAACAGGTGGCTTACCGGCAAGGGCTGTTGCCATCTCCATCGCTTTGTCCATCAATTCCTCGGGCGGATATATTTCATCAACCAGCCCGACTCGGTATGCCTCAGCCGCGTTGATCATATCACCACCTAAGATCATTTGCATCGCTTTGCCCCGGCCAACCAATCGCGACAGACGCTGCGTCCCGCCATATCCGGGGATGATTCCCAGATTGATCTCAGGTTGACCAAGCCTGGCCTTCTCCGAGGCAATCCGTATGTCGCACGCCATCGCAATTTCACACCCACCGCCGAGCGCAAAACCGTTGATCGCGGCAATGACCGGTTTGGGGGAATTTTGAATTGTCGCCGCCAGTTTGAGACCGCGGGCAGCAGTCTCGACCGCACCGGCAACATCAAGTTTGGAGAGCTCAGTAATATCGGCCCCGGCAACAAACGCCTTCGGGCCAGCTCCGGTCAGAATCGCACACCTGAGATCGGCATCGGCGCTGAACGCATCGAATACCTGCTGCAACTCGGCAACTGTCTCGTCGTTGAGGGCATTGAGCGCCTTCTCGCGTTGGATCGTGACAATGAGGACGTTGTCTTTTTTTTCGGTCAGAACGTTCTTGTACTCGGTCATCTTATTTCCCTTTATAAAGTAATCTATCAACGCATGCTGTGACTTTTTTCACATACTCTGCTATAAAATAATTTTCTACGCTCACTTCTGCACCAACCTCACCAAACGAAGCCCGACCGTATAACTGGCCGTACTTACCAGATCAAACCCGGCCTTCACATAACACGCCAGCCCGATCGTGTTGTCGCTGTAAAGATTCACTAACACCTTGGTAACACTCCCCCTTGCCGCGGCCCGGTCATGCAGTAGCTGCACCAAACGGGTACCGAGTCCCTCGCCACGCTTGTGTGGGTCGACAATCAGATGCGCAATCTCAACGGCTCGTTCCAGACGACGGTCCCACAGCTCACCATAACCGACCGGTTTGTTGTTCGACAGCAGAACGTACGAATTGACATCCTTCCGTTGCCAGCTATCAACGACATCATCGGGCGGTGGAAAGTCCTTACCACGGCAGACATACGAATACGTTTCGCCCGAATCAATCCACGAACGCACTGTTGCCGAATACTCAGCCGCGTACGGAATCAAAGCTACCTTGACCTGTGCCGGATCGCTGAAGGCTTCACTCCTTGTCGTTCATTAAAAAAACAATATAAGCACATCACCACGACTGAGCAAGGTTGGTCGCTGGTTGCACGCGTGGTAGTTGAGTGGTGTACGATACCCCAAGCAAAACAAAGCGCCTGCCGGGTCAAGAACCAACAGGCGCTTTCGATGATTTTAGCGGTACGGGGAATCGAACCCCGGCTTGGTGGCTGAGAACCACCTGTCCTAACCACTAGACGATACCGCCAAATTCAATGCGTAATGCCAACAAAACAGCAAGTTCTGAATATAGCCATAATCAGGAGGCTGTCAAGGGATTCAAACATATTGCCAGTCAATGCGTTACGGCTGTTTGCGCAGGTAATTTCTTGCGGCCTAACGGGTTACTACCGATCAGAAAAGTATCACTTTTTCGCAGAGCAGTCCGCCATTGCTCTGCCATTATGACACAATGAGTGTCATGGTGACCGATTTGTACCAAGCGCGCGGGCTGGCCCCAAACGCGCGGGAGCGCCTGAGGTTACCGCCGGGGTCAATCGTCGTTAAAAATCGTATGCTGTCGAGCGTAAATGCGAGGCCATAATTTAGTTTCGCCGGGAGAGCCGTTTCCATATTATCAGAGATAGAAAGCGACGATACGATGGAGGAGTCAATGACGTTACGGAAACCGACAAGAAAGCCACTGGAACTTACCGCCAGGAAACTTGATTATAGTGTCCAATATGCCGCCCGAGGCGTTAAGACATCGGACGACTTCACGCCATGCCAATCGATAATTGGCCAGGAGAAAGCGATAGAGTCGATCAAGACCGGTCTGGCGGTCAAGAGTGTTGGCTACAATATCTTTGTAACCGGTCATACCGGTACCGGTCGAACGACCACTATCCGCATGCTCCTGGAACATCTTGATCGGGAGCAACCCAATCTGAACGACTACTGTTATGTCAACAACTTCAAGAACACCGACTGTCCCCGAGTGTTGATTTTCAAGGCCGGGGAAGGACGTCGTTTCAAGAAAGACATGGCCTACCTGATCAACTCACTGCGCAAAGTCGTACCGAAGATATTCATCTCCGACGATTTCAAGGACCGCCACAATCGAATCACGCGGGAGTTCGAAGGACGACAGAAAGCGCTCATTCACGACTTTGAGGAGAAGCTTACCGAAGCCGGGTTTGTTATGGTGCAGGTACAAGCCGGACTGTCGGTACATAATGAGATACATCCGTTAATCGACGAGGAGCCAGTCTCGCTTGAGAAACTGGAAGAGCTCTCCAACGAGGGTAAGTTTCCGTTGTCGAAGCTGGATGAATTGCGACGCAAGTGGGATAGTCTGCGCAGAGAGTTTGATAACACGAGCATTGAATCGAAAAAGCTTTCCGGCAAGCTGGAAGATGCTCTGGAGAAACTCCGATTCTCCATCACGGCCCCATTGGTAACCGAAAAAGTTAATCTTCTCAAAAAACGTTATCCCGATGAAAAAACGAGCGGGTATCTCGACGAAGTTCACGAAGAACTTCTCGGTGATCTTGATCGTTTTCGCGAAGCTCAACCGCGTCGCGGTGAAGAAGAACCACCACCTTTCCGAAAACGTGAACCGTTTGAAGACTTCTCGGTCAACCTCATCCTCGACAACGCCGAAACTGACTCGGTGCCTATCGTTATCGAGAAATCACCAAGCTTCAGAAACCTTTTCGGATCCCTGGAACGCGTTGTTGACCGCTTTGGTTACTGGCGAACCGATTTCACCCGCATCTTCACCGGTTCAATGCTGCGTGCGACCGGTGGCTATCTGGTGATCAATGCCATGGACCTTTTTTCCGAACCGGCAGTCTGGTCGCACCTGAAACGTACTCTCCGCAATCATGAACTGGAAATCGCCGGTTTCGATCCTTTCTATATGATGGCCGGTTCGGGGATCAAACCGGAACCAATTCCAATCGATGTAAAAGTCGTGATAATCGGCGCTCCGTACGTGTACAATGTTCTCTGGCAGGGCGACGAAGAGTTCCGCAAGATATTCAAGATCAAGGCCGAGTTTGATAGTGTCATGAAGCTTACCGACACCAATGTTCGCAAGTATATGGAGTTTGTCCGCAAGGTAATCGACGAAGATGCTCTGCTTCCGTTTGATCTCTCCGGCATGCAGGCGGTGGTTGAGTATAGTCAACGCCTGGCCGGTCGCCGTAAACGACTTACTTCGCGTTTTTCCGCAATATCCGATATGGTTCGGGAGGGGTCTCTCTGCGCCGAACAGCGGCGAAGCAAAGTTGTCACCCGCAAAGACATCCATGCTGCCGTGCTGAAGAAACGGTCCCGCGTTAATCTGACCGAAGAAAAAATACAGGAGCTTTTTGACGATAACACTCTGATGGTGGCCACGACCGGAACAGCCGTCGGTCAGATCAATGGACTATCGGTTTACAACCTCGGCGAGTACGCGTTTGGTCGTCCCACCCGCATAACGGCCAGTGTTTCGCTTGGAAAGGCAGGCGTCATCAATATCGAACGCGAAGCCGACCTCTCCGGGCCGACCCACAACAAAGGCGTCCTTGTGCTCAGCGGTTTTCTGCGTAACATGTTCGCTCGCGACAAACCACTTGTCATGTCAGCATCCATATCGTTTGAGCAGTCATACAGCGGTGTTGATGGTGACTCTGCCTCATCGACCGAAATCTATGCCATCCTCTCTGCGATCATCGATATTCCGATAAAGCAGTCAATAGCTGTAACAGGATCGGTCAATCAAAAAGGTCAGATTCAACCGATCGGTGGCGTCAATGAGAAGATCGAAGGCTTTTTCGATGTCTGTAAGAGCCGCAAGCTAACCGGCAATCAGGGGGTAATGATACCGCATCAGAACGTTAACGACCTGCTGCTCCGTCCCGACGTCATCGATGCAGTCAAGGCTGGACGTTTCCATATCTATCCGATCAAGACCATCTCCGAGGGGATAGAGATTCTTACCTCCCATACCGCCGGACGACGTTTGAAAGGCGGTGGTTTCACGACAGACTCAGTCTTCGCCGCAGTCGATACGAAACTGTATGATATGGCGCTGGCTATTCAGAATTTCGGCAAGGATGATGACAACAATGCCAATCAAACGAACGAACGAAAGTCATCCCGAAAGAAATGACCGCCGTCGTTCGCACGTGACAATCATCCAGTCGTGATGCAATGACGTATAATCGTTCATACATCACGACGTCATTGCATTCTCCAACACGTTAAACGACACGTATCTGTCGCTTGACATGAATATCATCAATCGAAAGAAAGTTGAAGTTTTTTTCTTGACACTTTTTTGAAACGCCGTATTCTTGCATGCGAACACTCAAACCATGGAGGATGTTCAATGCGTAAAGCTAAGAAGAAGGTTGTCAAGAAGAAACCGGCGAAGAAAAAAGTCGCCAAGAAGAAGGTCGTCAAGAAGAAAGTCGTCAAGAGGGTTGCCAAGAAGAAGGTAGCCAAGAAGAAAGTCACCAAGAAGGTGCGTTGCGCTGGTAAGACGAAAGCAGGCAAGCGCTGCAAACGCTTCACGGACGGCAAGAGTAAGTTCTGCTCGGCGCATAAGAAGAGAAGATAGATTTCTTGATGTGCAAGGATGCGGCCACAATGTGGCCGCATTTTTTTTGCGTTGGATCGAAGCTGAAACTACCTTAGAAGTCGGCGCCGAGCGAAAAGTAGTAGTGTGGCTTCTCCGAGACGTTTTTCAGGTCGGTCTTCCAGGCGAGGTCATAGCGCAACACCAGAAATCCAAGGTTCGCACGCATACCACAACCAAAACCGGCGTGAATGTCGTTAAGACGACCACCGTCGTCGGAGGTACCACCCTTGAAATCATCGTAGAACCAGGCCGCACCAATGTCGGTGAAGATGACACCGCCGACTCTGCTAAGCACAAGCGGCAGAGGGAAACGCATGGCGAAGTAATCGATCATCGGGAAGCGAAACTCCCAGTTGACCAGACCGTAGCGGTTTCCGACCAGCTCATAGTACGGCACACCGCGCAACGGTGTAATGACATCTGAAAAATATAGATTCTCAACCTGATACACAGTAGCATCAAGGGTCCGCTTCCCAATCCAGTTGGTTGTACCTCCGAGGAAATATAATTTCGGCGTTCGTCCAACCGAGGCGCCACCCGACAGACGCAGAGCCATCGAATATGATTTCTTGAAATGCCAGTAACGACGGTAGTCAAACTCAAGAGCTGCAAACTGGAGATCGTCGGAATCAAACAGATTCAAACCACCGGTAAGGTCTACATTTGATCTGGAGCCGTTCACCGGTCCGGTGATACCCCATATTATGTTGTCTTTGATCCAGGCCAGCTCACCGGTCGTGATCCTTGTATTCCGATTCTCGCGCGTATCAAGTATGTCATAGTACTGGCGGTCAATGAAGTACTGGCTGGCCGTTAGCTGCAACCGACTGTATTTGGATGAGGGACGGCTGGCAAATAGCTGCGCGCCGTAGAAGCGATCTGAGAACAGGAAGTTATAGTTGTCCTCATAGAAGTTCTTAGTGTGGAACAGACCGACACCAAGACGGGTGCGTTTCCGACCATAAATGTAGTAGGCTTGAATATTTGATTGATCGATTGTATTGACCAGGTCGGTAGCAAGGATCAGTTGATGGTTGCCCAGATAGTCTGAAAACACAAACTGCGTCTGTCCTCGAACACCGAAGAAAGTATCATAGGTGAAACCTCCACCTACATAATCAGGAGAGAGCTTCGCTCTGTACCGTCTGACATCGTAATCATCGCCGGGCAGCGGGACTGCTATTGAGTCGAAATGGGCCGGCTCCTCCATAAGAGTAACTATGGTGCTGTCATTGATCACATCGACAAGGTACCCTTCGTATGGTCTTGATGGATTCTCGCTGACATAAACATACTCGTCATCGTAAACGCCGGTGGTCGTGATAGTCGAATCGGATTCAACCGAAGCGCTATCGGCGGTAGTCTCCTCGGCCAGATCCGCCACAACAGTACTGTCAGTGGTAGTGGTATCCACTTGACCACTCGTTTCGCTATCGACAGAGTCGGCAACGGCTAGCTCTGTTAGTTCGGGCTTGAGGAGATCATAATCGCCGCGCTGGAACCCAGTCAGCGTCAACACGCCGTCATCTCCGATCGGCACGATGTCTTTAAGTACGAAAATATCAAAAGAACCTTTATTGAACGCCGAAAAGGCGATCTTGGCGCCATCGGGCGACCACGATATTGAGCTAGCCCCGGTCAGTAAATTCGTTACAGCATAGTATCGTGTCGAATCGAGAAAACCGATGTAGATATTGTCGATCCCATTGCGGTTCGAGATGAAGGCAACTTTGGTCCCATCCGGAGAAATTATCGGCTTCTTGTTTTCACCCGGACCAACATCAAGCGGCTCAACCCTGCGATCATCCAGCCCAACCGTAAACAAATTGTAATAGCCATAGTCGAAATCGCCGGGCCGATACGCAGCCGGGCCAACATAGAGGTGCTCAACACTGTCCTTATCGTAACTGTATGGATGCTCACGGTCTGAAGAGAACGCCAGCAGGTTTGACTCCGGATTCCATGACAAATCAATTTCGTCAAAACGGTCGTCGGTGATCTGCTCGACATGCTCATCGTCCATGTAATAGACGAAAATATCCCGCTTGTAGCCTTTCAAGGCAGAGAACGCAATCATCTTTCCATTGGGTGACCAAACGGGCGAAATGATGTTGTAATAATCGAGCGGTTGCTTGCGATACGCTTTACGTTTGTGCAAGTCGTAAAAGAAAATTGCTTCCTTGCCCTTCGACTTGGCAATAAAGACTATTTCTTTGCCGTCGGGCGAGAATGACAGCCCGGAAACATACGAATGAAGCGATTCCAGATCACCGGACCTCTCCGCCTTGGCCAGCTTGGCGAGCGTCTTGCCATCGGTGGCCGAGATCATTACGATCTGCGTGTAGTCTGATCTGTCAGTATAGAAGGCCAACCGGTCACCGTCGGGCGAGAAGGTCGGCTTTTCATTATAGTATGATCCATCCTTGCGGGCTTTTGTCAGTTGCTTGGCGATTTCCTGTGGCTCATCGCGAATCGCGATTTCGGGCCAGTAACGACGTTTCATCTCCTTGGAGAATTCTTCCCAGAATTTCTCGTATTCGATCCCGAGCGCCTCTTTGATCGCTTTCTTCATCGTCAGGTGAACCTTACCCTTCCGAAGAAGCTTGCCTAATCTGTCCTCGCCATAATTATCGACGATGAACTTTATCATCGCCTGCCCCTGCTTATAAGCAAGAAACCCACCAAGATAATCCGGCGGTGCCAGATAACCGGTGATCGTGGCATCGCGAACGAACATATCCGAAAAGTAGTCCCAACCGTGACGTGAAGAATATTCCGCCAGCCCTTCGGCCAGCCACAATGGCATTTGGAATAAACGTCGGCGCGATATCAATGAAGCCAGGTTCTTGCCATACAGCATGTCGAAACAAACAGCGTGGACGAGTTCATGATGAAGGACGTGTCGGAAATCTTCGTATGAACCAGTCAACGGGATAACAACGCGGTTCTTCAGCGGTTCGGTAAATCCCCCAACACCTTCGGGCAAAATACCGGAAATTATATTGGTCTGTTGAAAATCGTTGTGTGAATTGTAGATAAATATCGGTACACGATGCTGAATCTTGTAATCCAGTTCATCGCTTATCTCCACGTATGCTGATTCCAGAACGGCGGCCGCAAACTCCGAGGTCGGGTAGGCATCTTCATAGAAGTGAATGTCAAAATGCCGCGTCTGGATATAGCTCCAGTCGAAATCTTTGTAGCGAACCTTGTTCTTTCCGAAATAGGTTTCCTGCGCATGACCGGAAGCGGCCAGACAGATAACGGCAAGCAGGAGAATAGCAGTGAGTTTTCTCATCGTCAATATCACGTCCTTTGTGTTCATTCGGGTCCGAAAAGCTGCGCCGTCCACCGGAAATTAGCCCGGATGGGGAACGATTTGGATCACCGACCCCTTCGGCATAGCTCTGTTAGCTACTTACTCTATCTATATCGGCTCCAACCGATGATAATTTCTCCTCCAGACGGTAATACGCTCGATCAACATGATAAACCCGCAGAAGTTCCGATTTTCCACGGGCGGCGAGGCAGGCAAGGGCGATTCCGGCCCCCGCTCTGATATCAGAGGCCATAACTTCGGCCCCCCGGAGTTGGGATACACCATTAATAGTGGCTTTGTCAGTAGATACCTTGATATCGGCACCCAGACGGCACATTTCCATAACATGTGAGAATCGGTCCGGATAAACAGTTTCCTGGATCTGTGATGTTCCCGAAGCGACACAGGCAGCGGCCATCAGCCCGGCCTGTAAATCGGTGGGAAATCCGGGGTACGGAAAAGTCGTTACCGATACCGACGAAAGTCGTTTGGGACCGGAAATCGTTACATTACCGCGTCCTGCTTGAATCTCACAACCCATTTCGCTCAATTTGTGGCTCAGGAGAGTCAGGTGGCTGGGGTCGAATCCGCTCACTTTGAGTTTGCCACCGGTGATAGCCGCCGCCAGCATGTATGTTCCGGCCACCAACCGATCACCAGAAACGGTGTGCTCGACCGCCTTGAGCTTTTTAACCGGCTCCACTATAATATTGGGCGTTCCGGCGCCATGAATTTTGGCCCCGGCACTATTTAAGAAATTGGCTACATCAATAATCTCTGGGTCGCAGGCAGCGTTGGAGATTGTTGTCTTGCCCTTCGCCATCACCGCTCCAAACAAAATGTTCTCGGTGCCGGTGTGGGAAGGTCGGTCGAAATAGATCGATGTCCCCACCAACGGTTTGCCTTTGGCGATAACATAACCGCCCTTTTCTTCGACTTTCGCGCCCATCGTTCGGAAAGCCTTGATATGAAAATCGACCGGCCGAGGACCGAGCACACACCCGCCCGGCAGGGAGATACGGGCCTCCCCCAACCGCGAAAGAATCGGCCCTAACACCAGAAACGAGGCTCGCATCTGACGCATCAGTTCGTATGGGGCGCTGTTTTCGATCAGTTCCCTGGCATCGATAGTCACGACCTGATCGTCGGGGTCGTACTCAGCGCGGGCGCCCAGATGTCGGATTACTTCCAGAATCGTGTAGGTATCCCGGAGCGGCGGGACATTCCTGATCACCGTCTCCCCCGACTCAATCAACAGCGCTCCCGCTATGATCGGAAGAGCGGCATTTTTTGAGCCGTCCACCTTGAGCGTACCCTCAAGTCTCTTTCCGCCACGTATTACAAACTTATCCATCTCAATCCTTATACGTCGGAGCGACCGGCCAGGACGCACCAAGCCGCTCGCCTATAGTTATGACAGTTTCATCTCCTGATATGATTAATACAATGTTGGCGACAATGTCACGTTTTAAGTGGCTAAGCCGCGTTTTAGGTAGGGATATCTTGTAGGGAAGAACCCTTTAGTGGTTCTGCTTTTCCCTGTTGGCCAAACCGACCCGCTGGGTGGGGCACCCGTGCAACGTTATAAGGGTTACTTCTGAAGTTCCCCCTGTTTAGTGGACACATGAAGAAGCCATGATATATTGGTTTCAGGAGGTGTCCGAATGTCAAGAGATC
>DAOWIM010000147.1 GCA_030640905.1 bacterium | reverse complement strand
CAACGATCTGAACCTGCTGCGGGCCGGGCGTCAGTTTCGGCTTGATCCAAAGACCAAGGTTATTTCGGGTCGGGATGAACGCGATAACAAGATGATCCTTGCCTACAAAGAACCTGAACATATCCAGATTGAAGCGGTTGATGTTGGCTCACCGATCACGCTTCTGGTTGGGGATGCCACCGATGAGAATCTTCAGACAGCTGCCGCTATCACAGCGCGCTATTGCGCAGCGCGGAAAAACCCCCGTGTCGAGGTCGCTGTACGGGTGGGATGTCAGGATGAGAGGTTGCTTGAGGTAGCCCCGGCTGGATCAAAGATGCTCGGCAACTTGCGGATTGGTGGCCCACACACCGGCGGCGAATCCAGATACGGACCAGAATGATACAAGAAGGCCCCGACCAAAAAGTCGGGGCCTCTTTTTCCTCACCAGCCGGGGAACTTACTAAAGCAGCTAACCGCCAGGACTGCTTTGTTTCGGCAGGCATTATGCCTCCCGATCTTTCATCGCCATAATCCCCGGCAATTATGATTGTAACAAAACTCATGCCAGAACATGGCTTCACCGCCCCCCTTGTTGCGGCACAACGAGATACGTATTTGTATTGCTACCGGAAAGTGCGGAGCGTGGCTGTATGTCGCATAATATGTGGCGAGACCGACGCAGAATCTAATTCGGCGCAAAAAAAAGCCCTTCCCTGACCAGGGGAAGGGCCAAATCTTGGCAGACTTATTAAGACTTTAACTTCAACCTCGGAAGTCTCTCCCTATTTCAACAGCATCATCTTCTTCGTCTCAGTGAACTTCTCCGCTGAAACACGATAGAAATAGACACCACTGGAATAAGCTGTGGCATCCCATTCAACCGTATGCGTACCGGCCTCCAATATCCGATCAACCAGAGTAACAACTTCCTGGCCGAGGACATTGTAGATCGTCAGATTAACCTCTGCGGTGACCGGAACATCAAAGGAGATGTTGGTCGCAGGGTTAAATGGATTGGGATAGTTCTGTTCGAGAGCAAAGGTCGTCGGTAACGAGGCATTGGCCGCACCGCTCAGAGACAGAGTAGTTCTGCTAAATTCCGGATTCACCTCCACAATAGAGGGAGCGCCAATCCCATCATACTCGTGATACACGAATAGAAGAGAATGATCAGGTTTCTCCAACTCAATTGCTTCCAGCGCGATCTCTGTGACTGAAGGATCAGTAATCTCAAACACCAGGAAAGCTACCGTGCCCGTGCCAGCCGGAAGATCCGGCTTGTTATTGGACGAAATCTGAGGCAGCAGACCAATAACAACGCTTCTCTTCGCGTTGTCAATGATCCCTACTTTCAGATCAAAGTAGGATACCCGAGTGTTTTCAAAAATGACCTCCTTGAGAGTCACGCCCTCCGAGAAGCCGAGCGGAATATCCATTGCCACCAGGTTGTCCTCATTGGAGACCACTAGAGGAACAGTCACCAAGTTGTCAACTCGCGTAATATCCGCAGCATCAAGCTGATGATTCAGTTTAGCGAACACCATCGAGGGTCCAACCAGAATGGCCAGGATGACCGTTGACGTGATAAGGCGTTTGATCAAGGTTCACCTCCTAAAGGCTTACTTGTGTTGCAGGAACAACCGCAGAAACAACACATCCATGAGACTGCACTTGTCCTGATTTATCCGCAAATACGAATCGTTTACGAAAGATTTTTCACATTAACAGTTACCGCTATTTCTTACGATAACCCGTTTGTATTATACGACCTCAGGCCATAATTGTCAAGCGTTTTATTTATATCCGCTTGGTTTCCATCGAGATAGCCAGATTCGCCAAAACCTCTCATTGGCCAGCTTTTCCGGCTTGCCTCGCTATAATATATAGCAAAGTAAAGCAAATTTTGTTCCCGAAATCCGGCTTTTTCTCCAATCCGGTCGCGGGCTTTGTCTTGCCTCAAATGTTCCTATACGTTAGGTGCAGTAACTGCGCTTTTCTTACAAATAATAATGCTGTCGATATCGATATCGCATGCGACCGAACTGAAGGCCGGGCAACTAATATCTTGACAATTCTCCAGACCACCCCACATATAAAACGATAGTTGATTATTCACCACGGATCAGGAGGTCCCTTGCACAGTTCCAACCAGAACTCAGAGCAGTTTAAACCATTTGTTGCCGCTGGCTCACCGGTGGCTGAAGTAACGATCAAGGCGTTGATCCTCGGTTCCTTAATATCGGTGGTTTTTGGCGTGGCCAATGCCTACATGGCCTTGAAATTCGGCATGACGGTGTCAGCATCAATACCCGCAGCAGTCATATCAATGGCGGTGCTCCGGCTACTGTTCAAGCGCGTTACGGTTCTGGAGAACAATATCGTGCAAACAGTCGGCTCTGCCGGTGAGTCGCTGGCGGCTGGTATCACCTTCACGATCCCGGCGTTCTTCATCTGGTCGGCCAATCAGGAATTGGCGGCAGCGGGATATTTCCACGATGTCTCCAAAGCTCAAATTTTCTGGCTGGCGATGCTGGGTGGCTCGCTGGGGATACTTCTGATGATCCCCCTTCGCAAGTATTTAGTCGAGCGTGAACATGGCAAGCTGGTCTTCCCGGAAGGTACCGCCTGCGCGGAGATAATCATAGCCGGTGATGAAGGCGGCGAGAAAGCAAAGACTGTATTCTGGGGAATTGGCCTCGGTGCGCTCTACACAGCTCTGGGAGAAGCCTGCCGCGGTTGGGCGATGTCGGTTAATTACAATTTTAAGGGACTACTGAAAGGCGGTACCGTTGGTATTGATGCTACCCCTACCCTATTAGGCGTTGGTTACATCATCGGCCCCCGCATTGCGGCCCTGATGATGGGTGGTGCCGTGCTGGGGTATCTTGGGATTGGTCCCCTCCTGGCTTTCATTGGCGAGCAAATCCCCGGCCAGATCATCTCACCGGGTACAATACCGCTCGCCGATATGGACCCCGGGCAACTACGTAATTCCTATATCAAATATCTTGGGGTGGGAGCCGTAGCCGTCGGAGGATTTGTCTCGCTGATAAAATCGGTGCCGGTGATTATTTCATCGTTTCGGAAAGGGTTCGGCCAGATATTCAGCAAGACCTCCGAGGAAGCAGTTATTCGCACCGATCACGACCTGCCAATGAAATGGGTCATGCTTGGTGTCATTGGAGTGATAATTGCTATCTGGTTACTCCCCGGTACTGAGCTGCACTTTCTTGGCGCGGCGCTGGCGGTGTTGTTCGGATTCTTTTTCGTAGTAGTGGCCGCAAGGATTGTGGGTATTGTCGGCTCGTCCTCCTCCCCCGTTTCCGGAATGACAATCGCCACCCTGCTGGTAACGTGTCTCGTTCTGGCGTATTTCGGAATCTCAGGCACAACCGGAATGGTGACCGCTATGTCGGTCGGGACTATTGTCTGCATCGCGGTATGTATGTCGGGCGATATCGCCCAGGACCTGAAAACGGGATACTTGCTAGGTGCTACGCCGTATAAACAACAATGGACAGAATTTATTGGCCTTCTTTTTCCGGCCCTGGCAATGGGATTTACGATTTACTACCTCAATGATGCTTTCGGATTTGTCGAAGGTGCCACTGCTCGCGAACCGCTATTGGCGCCACAGGCGAACGTGATGGCAACAGTAGTTCAGGGAATCATGAACGCCAACCTGCCGTGGGCGCCGATCATTGTTGGCGGCATGATCGCGCTGGCGATTGAGTTGCTCGGCATTCAGTCGTTGCCGGTAGCTATCGGTCTGTACCTGCCGTTGTCATTATCCTCGCCGATCATGGCCGGTGGAATAGTAGCGGCTGTGATTCGCAAGATGTCCAGCGACAAGGAACACAAGACTCGCCACGAACGGGGCGTCTTGTTCTCTTCGGGCCTAGTCGCCGGTGGTGCGATTTTGGGTGTAACAGTCGCGTTCCTGATTGGAGCCTGGCCAACATACGGCGAACCGGTAACCGGCTACTATGACCGATATGCCGGCATGCTTGGTTCTCTTACCGGTAGCTGGGGACCGTTGGTTTCGGTGCTGGCGTTTGCATCGCTGGCTCTCTACCTCGGTCATCTCACTTATCACGGATTCAAGAAGAGGTCATAGCAATCTCTTCCCGGCCAGACAAACGTCCGAGGTGCTCCACCAGAACCTGGCTGCCAGCAGTTCTGGTGTGCATGATGTTATGGCAATGCCCGAGCTTACTATCCGCTGCGACTATCTATTCCAGTAGCGGGCGGACAGTTTACAGACAGCAGTTGCCTTCGTCCGACCGAAACGCTTTTTTTGTAACCGCCGGAGACAAAGTAACAGAAATAAAAGTCGCCGAACAATCCGGCGACTTTGCTGTGCTATCATTTGACTACACAACCCCTTCCGACTCCGGCGCCAGACGACCCCAGATAATCGTCCCCATCCTCCAGTTTGTAAACAAAGCTGCCGTCAAACTCAAACAACTCGATATACCAATAGTGGAGTTCTCTTTTAGCCCCAACGGGCGCCAGTTGGCCTTCATTACCGGCAAGCAGATTACCGACCAGAAACAATTTGTACCGCTACGATTTGGCATCTATGATCGTGACACCGACAGTGTAAACTGGTTGATCGATTTTCCCGATATGAGACGCACCAGTCGCGGTGTTTATTGGGCAGCCGATGGTTACATCTATCTCAACGGCGACGACATGGAGATTGTCAGGATCAAAGGTCCGGACTTCGCGGCAGAAAGCACCGGAGTGCACGGCAAAGTTAATGTGTCACCCGATGGTCGGTTCAACCTGCTCAATGCCGGCAGACGTGACAAAGGCGATCTGATAGAAGTCATCGACTTAACGACAGGCGAGAACATATCGCCGTGGCTATACAGATTGCTGGGGGAAACGCTTGATCGTGTTGACTACGGCACCGCTCTCTATGCCCGGTGGCTGGGATACGAAAGCAGTTTCCTGGGAATTAATCTGGGCAACCGCGCACTTGTAGTCGATCTGATAGTCAGGACAATCCTGCTGGAAGAGTACGGTACACTCCGATTCGACCCTGACCGATTGGTGGGAGCACGTTCACTCTGGCTGGTCAAACGTGGGAAACAGCTGACCACGCTTGATATTGATCGTACTCAGTAGGGCTGTGAGCCGGTGAAGAAGTTCATCTCGGAAAATAAATGGCCGCTGATAATCGGCGGTATCGCCGTTCTCCTCCGACTGGTTTATCTGGTTGAGCTGAGTCAGTGGCCTCAGTTTGCGGTGCCAATGATTGATGAAAAATGGCACTGGGAATGGGCTCACGAGATTATGCAGAGTTCGTTCTGGGGGGAACAATCGTGGTTTCGGGCACCTCTCTATCCATACTTTTTGGCTTTTCTGGCTGCTGTCACCGGCAGCTCGATCTTCTGGTCCAAACTGTTGCAAACGCTGCTGTGTGTCGGGACAATTTTCTTCACCTACCGCCTGGCCCATCATCTCTTCAACCGCACAGTCGCCATTGTCGCCGGGCTTATCTATGCAGTTTACGGTACGCTGATCTTCTATGAAACGATGTTCCTTATCCCGGTGCTGTTTCTCTTTTTCGTAGTCTGGGGAATGTATCGCTTTGTAGTCTATTTCGACTCGAAAGTAACCGCAACGTGGCTTCTTACCGGCGCGATTTTCGGACTGGCAGCAATTGCGCGTCCCAATATCCTGCTGGTAATTCCATTTCTGATCTTGTGGAAACTGATTCGCAGCGACCGTGGGGCAGCATTCGGGCGTCGTCTCATTATGTCGGTCATCATGCTTTGCGGCGTGCTGGCGGTGGTAGCTCCTGTCACTATTCGGAATCTGATCGTCACCGGAGATTTTGTTCTGATCTCTTCGCAGGGCGGCATCAACCTCTATCTGGGCAACAATCCCAACGCTGACGGGTTGACAATGCTTATGCCGGAGGTTGACCTCGACGAGTCGGTTAGCTGGCGACAATTCGGCGTACAGACAAAAGCGGCAGCCGAACGAGAAACCGGCAGATCAATGACCGATGCTGAGCTCTCCGCATTCTGGACTTCGCGGGCGGTGGACTTCATAGCCGAGAACCCTTCGCACTTTCTTGAGTTGGTCTGGAAAAAATGCGTCTACCTTGTCAATGGTTTCGAGAACAGCGACAACGTGGATATCTACTATCAGCGCACCAAGTCAGCGCTCTTCTCGGTTCTCGTCTGGCACAAATTGATCTACTTCCCATTCGGATTGCTGCTACCATTATTCCTACTCGGAGCGTATCTCTATCGACGCGACTGGATCAAACTGGCGCCGCTATATATTTTTCTCATCGCCTATATGCCTTCGATTGTGCTTTTTCTGGTAACGGCGCGTCATCGGTTATCGTTGTTGCCGTTCCTGATGATTCTGGCAGCGGCCGGAATCGTGAAACTCCGCGACATTGTCGTCCAAAGAAAATACCTGCTCCTGATTGCACCTGTTGCATTGTTTTTGATCTCACTGGTTATTCTCAACGGTCGATACTACGACTCAGGCTATCTGGGAGAAAGTTTCCAGATTCACTTCAACCAGGGTATCGCCAACGAACAACTGGGCGATCTGGCCGGAGCTGAACGCGAGTACGAACTGGCCATTTCCTCGTTTCCATATTCAGCACCGATTCTCAACAATCTTGCCTTTGTACAATATCGTCTCGGCAAGACTGTCGAAGCCGAAAACAATTATCTGCGAGCTATCGACGCACAGCCAGATTATCCGGCCACCTATCACAACTATGCTGTTCTCGCTGTCGACAATAACCTGCTGGACTCAGCACTGGTGCTCTACCAAATGGCGTTGCAGCGCTACGACACAGCCACCACCGCAACCGGTGACATTATCACCACCCACCTTGGCATGGCTGACGCATTTGAACAGAGTCAGCGACCGGACGGGGCCGCTCATTCGTATCGACAGGCGATCTCGATAGATGACTCGCGCGGTGATCTTCTGCTGCGATACTCCGCCTTCCTTGCCCGCCAGGGAGAGTTCCAAACCGCTGATTCCATGTTCGCAGCCGGGCAGTTACTTGGCGAACCAACGGCGGGTGACTGGTTCAATTGGGGATTCTCGTTTATGTTGCGCAACCGACCTGCCGACGGTATCGAAAAGATGCACCGGGCTCTTGCCGCTGATTCATCAACCTATCAGGCATACTACGCAATCGCGGCAGCCAGCCACCAACTCGGACAACCTCGCGATACAGTCCTGAAATATCTGGACCTTTGCTTTCGTTACCAGCCGAACTACGGCCCGGCGGTAAATCTCAGAAATCAATTGAAATAGGAAAGCTGCTGAAAGACAGCGAATTCGTCATTGCGAGGAGGCCGCTGTAGGCGGACGACGCGGCAATCTCGGACAGAATGAGATTGCTTCGCTTCGCTCGCAATGACCGGTATGTTATTTTGTATGGATGCTCAGTACTTCTTGCGGCGTTCCACAAGATAGTTTGAGCCGGGAATCTTTTTGGTGGCTGTCTTCAGGTCGGCCAGCATCTTGGAAAGCTCACCGATATGCTCAAACTTGCCGTTGGAATTGGGAATCACCGCAATCGAAATTGTCAGCAACGGAAACTGCTCGACCTGATCCTGGCGATTGGTTGTAGTAATATACCCCCGCTCGCGGTCTTCTTCCTCGTAACGCCACGGAATAATACTGTCGAACGTCTTGATAATGGCGGAACATACCTTATCGATAAGATCAATCGACACAATATAGAGGAAATCGTCGCCGGCGATATGTCCGACAAAACCACCGGGGCAGACATCAAAGACAATATCCTTGATAATCCGTGCAGTCAGTTTGATAACGCGGTCGCCGAAGACATACCCGTAGTAATCGTTGTACGCTTTGAAATTATCGAGGTCAGCGTAGCAAACGGCAAATTCGGCTCCCAGTTCAATTTGATGCGCAATCTCGTGCTCGATAATCGACGCGCCAGGCAGACGCGTGGTCGAGTTGACGGCAAGGTCTCGGCGGGAACGTTCGATCACCTGCTGGATGCGAACTTTCTCGAGTTGATTGATCCAGGTTCCGTGGATCAAATCTTCGGCTCCGTTTTCGTATGCGGCAATAGCAAGACTGTCGGGCGGATCAGGGTGATAGAGAATGGTCGGTATGATGGAGAGTAAAATGTTCTGCTTGATGGCCTGGACCATCTCAATCTCACTGAGTAAATCGTGACGACCGCCGATCAGTATCAAGTCAACTGGCCACCGCTGACAGATAGTCTGTAAGTCGTCAAAAGTATCAAAAAGATGGAATGATGCCTGACGATCCCTGAAAAATTGGCGCAGGTGGAAATCGAGATTGACACCATTTTGCTTGACGGCAAAATGGTAGGTGTTGCCAACCGGCTCAGCCAGACTTACCGGGCCCTGCCAGTTCTCGAGGATGGT
>DAOWIM010000323.1 GCA_030640905.1 bacterium | reverse complement strand
GCAAACGCTGGAAATCTTTGGAGCCGGAGTTGGAAGTCAGGCAAAGAACAAAAATGCCTCGATCCTTGTATTCCAGAAAAGGACGCAGCGAGTCGTATCCCATGTACGGATTCAATGTCACCCAATCAGCGCGGTACTTCTTGAAAAGAGCCTCGGCGTACTGCGATGCCGTGTTGCCGATATCGCCACGCTTACCATCGATAATAATCGAAATGTTTTCAGGGATCTGTTCGACCAACCATTTCAACAGCGACAATCCCTCAGGGCCATGGCTCTCATAGAATGCCATATTCGGTTTGTAGGCACAAACAACATCGGAAGTCGCTTCAATAACGCGATGCGCAAAATCGTACATACCCTTCAGGCTCTTGTTGTAGTCGGCGGGCATCTTGCGAGGGTCCAGGTCCAACCCCAGACAGATCATTGATTTGTTTTTGGTTTGTGCTTCAACCAGTCTATCCACAGCGCTCATGTTATTTTCCTTTGTCAGTAATTCGTCCGAGCCTCAGCAGATCATTCGATTGCATCGATCTACAAGTGCGGCTACTTAGTATCTTTTCACTTTTCCGATAAGTTCTGTAACTGACTGAAGTTTCGTCCTCTTCAGGTACGCTTTGAGGTCCCGGGCAATTTTCACCGGCGTATCCGGCGCGATAAATAACGCTGTTCCAATTTGGACAGCCGAAGCGCCGCAGAGCATAAACTCGACCACATCGCGATAGTCCGCTATCCCGCCAATACCGATAATCGGTGGCCGACAGCCACTGCGATACACAGCATCAACCATAGCCAACGCCACCGGTTTTATTGCCGGTCCGGTCAGCCCGCCGCGATTGTTGGTCAATCTCGGCCTTCGTGTTTCAATATCAATTGAGGTCCCGACCAGAGAGTTGATAATCGAGAACGCATCGGCGCCACCCTGCTCCGCCGCCTGCGCAATCTGGACGATACTGGTCACATTGGGCGAAAGCTTGGCGATAACCGGTCGGGAGAATACTTTCTTGACGGCCGCCACCGATTTTTCGGTCATCTTTGGATCAGCGCCAAACTCCATGCCGCCTTCGTCAACATTGGGACAACTGATATTGAGCTCTATCATGTCAACAACTTCGCAGTCGTCCAGGCGAGTAGCCACCTCTATGTATTCCTGCAATTTTGATCCGGCCACGTTTACAATTATGCGCGTTTTCTGAGTGGCCAAAAACGGTACCTTTTCGGCAACGAATTGATCTATCCCGACATTGGCCAGACCGATAGCATTAAGCATACCCGAAGCTGTCTCGGCTGTTCGTGGTGGAGGATGACCCAGTCGCGGCTTCAGTGTAATCGATTTGGTTACCAGCGCTCCGAGTTTCGACAGGGGGAACACTCCGGCAAGTTCCTCACCATAGCCGCAGCATCCCGAAGCTGTCATGATCGGGTTGGCGAATTCTATTCCGGCCAGCTGCACTTTCAGATCGGGTGTCATAGAACCACCTCCCCAAACGGATAGACCGGTCCATCGGTACAGACGCGCGTGTAACCTCCAGCCTTAAGCGGCAAGACACACCCAAGACAAACGCCGAACCCACACGGCATCGGCGCCTCCACCGATATCTCACCGGGGATTCCATATTTGACGCCAAGCGCTTCGACCGCTTTCAACATCGGTTCCGGTCCACATGCGTACATGCGCATTTTCTCTCCAGTCGCTTCGCTGATTACCCGCTCCACCGGTTGCGTAACCAATCCTTTTTCACCAAACGAACCATCTTCGGTCACCGGATGAAAACGAACACCCAATTTCTTTATTCGCGTTCTCTCAAGGATGTCATCTTTCGAACGCCCTCCGTAGAAGAACTCAATCTTGTCAGCCGGGTGTCCTTTCGCCAGCAGGCGGGAAGCGAGAAACATCATCGGAGGGAAACCAATCCCTCCGCCGATGAGCAGGACTCTTTCATTCTTGCGGGGTATCGTGAATCTATTGCCCAGTGGCACCAGGATATTCACCCGATCCCCCTTGGCCAGACCTGCCAGCAGTGTCGTTCCTCGACCAACAACCCTGAAAATAATCTCCAACTCGTTACCATCCTCGGAAACACTGGCTACCGAAAAAGCCCGCCGGAATGTTACATCGGTCGATGGCAGCAGCAAATGGATAAACTGACCGGGTACGCATCGGTTGGCCCGGGATACCGGGGAGAATGTCAGCGAAAAATAGTCTTGACTAAGATGCCGCTTTTTTGTGATGAGTGTATCCTGACATGCAATTTTGCTCATTTCAAGTAGTCCGGTACATCGATTGTGTATTTGTAGACAAACCAGTAGCCACCGGTTTCATCAGAAGTAAGGTTATTCTGGACAACCTTGTTGGAAACTGACAGCGGGTCAAAAGTCATTGAGGCTACGGTTTGCGATGCTCGTTCGTTGATTTCATCCACATTACACCTAATTTTCAAATCATAATCCGTAACTTTACCCGAGAAATCAAGCAGGATCTGAAAATAGAGATAGAAATCCTCGAATATCTCGCCGTACGCCTCGGTAGGAAACTCAAAGGGCTCGACAATTTCGGTAGGCCTTTCAGTCAGGAGCACCAGGGTGTCACCATTGGGACCTATGTAGGCTGTCATACGTTGGTCTACATAGCCCCCGGTTTGATCATCAGTTGTATCCACTTTGGCCGCGGTTGGTCGATCATCATCTAACTTCTGCTTCGCCGCTTCGGCCAGTCGCTCCTCAAAACCACGGTCGGCTGGCAGCTTCTCCGGCGCCTGGTAGGATGTCCTCTTAACCGCCTGACCGGCCCAATACGAATCGGGGAACGAATCAGCAAAAGCCGTATAGGCCTCTATCAAGGTGGAATCTCCCGGACTGCGGTAAGTCTCCTCAAGCCAGATAACGGCGAAACGCGCCTGAAGGTAGTACTCGGATTCCGTGAAATTGTCCACCACATATTGGTAATGTTCACCGGCTGCAACATAGTCGCTGTCGTCCACCAGAGCAGTCTCAGCCAGGCGGATATATGCCTCGGCATAACCTGTGTCAGCTTCGGACCCGGTCAGGTTCAGAGCTTCAAGCACTCTGGGGAGATTATCAGAACGGGGAAAGTCCTGCAGAAGTTGATAAAGAATCGAATCGGCACCCACCGAGTCAGCCAGATACTCCCGGTGCATACCTGACAGAGTTATCATCGCCTCAGGTACAATTGACGACTCTGGGAACGAATCAATCAGATACTGCATCTCAAGCATCGCTGTATCTGGTTTGTCCAGACTGAACCAATACAGCTCGGATAATCTGTACTGAGTCGCCGCCGCTTCATCTATCATATCCAGGGTCGTGGTCGAATCGATCTCAAGCTTGCGTGCAAAAGTCTCAAGCTTTCCGATATCGGAGGACCGCTGAAGAGCATCGGTGGCGTCCTCGGCACCTCGATGGGATTCGACTGCCTTGTCGTAATACTCTTTGGCCTTAACCAGATCATCATAATCAAACTGATAGATCAGTCCGAGATAGTAGTAGGCTTTGGCGACATGCTTCTTGTTGAGTCCCTTGGTGGCCACCTGTTCATAGATCAGTTCCGCTTGCAACAGGTCGTCATCATGTTCGTAGCCTTCGGCGAGAGCCAGTTGAATAACACCCAGCGAATCAAAGAAGAGTTCGTCGGCAGCCAGCGTTTCAAGATAGGCGATACCATCGTCGATCCGTTGCAACCGATATGAACACTGGGCGGCGCGGAAGATGGAATGATATCGTTCCCCCGTGGTTGGCTCCATCCCTAGTATCTGAAGATACGCCGAGAGTGCGTCGGAGAAACGGAACTGCTCAAAATAACAATCGCCGATATAGTTCTGGGCCAGCTTCTTCTGTTCCCCATCTCCCAGCGAATCGCGCACCGCCAGCAAGTATCGCTCTGCATCGTCAAACTCGCGGGCGTCAAAGTAGTGAAACCCGAGAGCGAGAGCTGCTTCGGTCTTGTACTCGCGGTCGTACTCTTCCCTGAAGATTTCCTCGAAAAGTGCCGTGGCCTCTTCGGCATCCTCCTGATCGAGCTTCGATTTGGCCAAATAGAGTTTGGACTCTTTGTAGTACTCCGACTCGGGATAGTTGGCGATTATCTCCCGGAAACGACGTTCCGCTTTGCCAAACATGCCGGAGTAATAATACGAAACGCCGAGAACGAAAAGAGCGTCATCGTAGTATTTTGAATTGGGGTGGTCTTCGATAACTTTCAGCGATTTTTCAATAGCCTTCTTGTAGCCGCCGCCGCCTCGCGATCTTTTCCCCACGCTCCTCTTCTTACGTTGAGACTCAGCCTTGTTGAACGCTTTCTTGGCGTTATAAAACGTATTGTAATAGACACAGCCACCCGACATCAGGATAGTCACCAGCAGCAGCGAGACAATCGCGACAGTTTTTCCAAAAGTCAATTTCATCAATACCGTTTCTTCATAGAGGATCTATTGATTATACCTGCAGCGATCCTCACCGTTTCAATCTCCCCCGCCGCTGGTCTCCCGCAGAGCGTCCATCAACGACGGCAACAACTCCCCGGAACAGGCGGAAAAACGGAAATCGGCCAGTTCGGAGAGCGGCGTTCGCTCCGGATTGATTTCAACCAGAACAGCTCCCTGGCGTTTGGCCGTCACCGGAAGAGAAGCCGCCGGATGAACCACCGCCGAAGTGCCGATGGAGAAAAAGACATCTGCCCTCTCCGCTTCGGAAAAAGCGCTTTGAATCGTCTCCGGATCGAGCATCTCGCCAAACCAGACAACATCGGGACGAATCTTGCCGCCACATTTGGGACAGGCGGGGATTTGACCCGAATCAATCTCTCCCTCAATCTCGAACGGTCGGTTACAATCAAGGCATTTGTTGCGAGCAATATTGCCGTGCAACTCCAGTATCGACTTTGTACCGGCAGCACGATGGAGGCCGTCAACATTCTGGGTAATCATGGTAAAGTGCTCAAACCATTTTTCCATCGCGGTGATGGCAAAATGACCCGGATTCGGCTCTACTTCGGCCATCAACTGTCGACGCCAGTTGTACCATTCCCAGACGAGTTCCGGGTTGGCCATGAAGGCATCTACGTTGGCCAGTTCTTCCGGGCGAAACTTGCGCCAGAGGCCTTCATCGCCCCGAAAAGTCGGGACACCCGACTCAGCCGACATTCCCGCGCCGGTCAGGACAACACACCGTTTGCATCGGGAAAGTACTGTCACCAGTTCATCAAGCACGGCATGAAGATACGACCGGCCAGATCAAAAGACAAAAGAAATATCCGACCGAGCGCCAGATGGTCGGGGTGGTCAGGTAGGTATGGTCTCAGATCGATTTTGCAGCCCGGTAATCAGCACCGGTCGCCAATACATCCTCAATCGATCCGGTATGAACCCCCAAAGAAACCTTAAAAGGCTCACCTGAGAGATTGACCCGATAGACGTGCAGCAACGTCGTTCCCTGATAGACCTTCTCAAATCCGCCTTCGGAGAGCGAGACGGTGAAGATCGGATGTCTCCAGATTTCAGCCTCAGTATCGGAAACGACACCGACACCCAGATTTCGGTACTCGTCAGCAAGCGTGTATGACCGAACCTGCCCGTGCCGTTCTACTGAATCAAGGAATGACTGCTCCGGTCGCTGTCGGTCGATAAGAACATATCGATCATCGGCATGGCCGGCCTGGAAATTGAAATTGTTTTCAACGGCAAAGACGGCATCAATTTTCTCGCCGGAGAGTGTCGTTACTTCGTACTCGACATTGAACGATTCGGAATCATCCTCAAACCGGAACCTCTTGATAATCCGAACCGGAACTGTCCGACCACCTCGCCTGAGGGAACCTTCACGGACCAACGTTACGCCCTTTGATCCCTCGTCAATCGTACATTCGTACGGTTCAAGTACAAAATCACCCTCCTCGTCATAGCGAACAGCCATAAAATTGTCAACGTCGGTGGAAGAAGCCAGCAAGTGATCGACAAAGCACCGTTTCAAGTACCAGTCCTCGGCAATAATATCTTTGAGACCTTCTTCCTTCGCCAGCACTATGTCATGAATTGAGGCGGTGCCACTCGTTGAGCCGACTACGGCTTGATCAAGCTTGTCGTGGTAACCTTCGCGGCGACGCGTCAGTGTATCGGTCAAAGAGAAATTGTGACGATTCAGCGAGAGGTCAACAAGCATCCCGCCACTCGACGGCTTCAGCATCACCGAGAGAGCATCACTTGAGATAACTACTTCATCGTGGCCATCGCAATCGAAGTCGGTCGTGGCAATCGTTAATGCCCGTTTCCCGTTGAGCTTATTCAGGGCGCTCTGAGCTGCAATCAGGTTCTCGTAGATCGCCTGTCGCACATGAGGAAGATAGAGCCCGCCAAAAACACCATGCCAGTACGGGCAGTTGCACTGAGCGGCAAAGAGATGGTTGCTCGCAACCTCCAACTCTTTCAACCGGTCGGGATTCTCTCGGCGAAAGATTTCCAGACTATCAGATATGGCCAGCATCTTTTTGTGCATCAGGTTAGATTCTTCGTACTTGGTAAGAAAACCACGCCAGTGACCACCTCGCACAAAACGTCCATACTGCTCCAGACGGCCCTGCTCTTTCAGCCAACCTTCAAATCGTTCATATTCTTCATACGCACGTGTCGGCAATGCCCAATGAAGCATCTCGGCATACGACGCCGTCGGCAGATAAGCCCGGCCAACCGCCGTCTCGGAAGCAGCAACACCGAGCGGAACTACCTGCAACCAGTCAGAGTTTTT
The DNA here is from genome assembly GCA_030640905.1 of bacterium. GTDB lineage: Bacteria > Zixibacteria > MSB-5A5 > GN15 > FEB-12 > DAOUUR01. The sequence goes on along the minus strand of DAOWIM010000323.1, from coordinate 54 downwards.
TTCGACGGCCTCAAAGAAATCGCGAAGCCAACCATCCTCGTAACAATGGTGATG
>DAOWIM010000341.1 GCA_030640905.1 bacterium | reverse complement strand
GATGGGTGACATCAGAAATGTTAATGGCGCCGCTGCCGTTGGCGTCACCACGACGAACATGCTTTGTGGATAGTGCTCCCGATTCGACTACGGTTGGTTGGTATGTCATCAACGACGAAGTCAACTCCGAACTGTAGCCACTGAACGAGATTGTATCCAGTCCGTTGATCAGATCTCCGTATGCAAATTCATCAGCGGTGCAGAAGAGGCGAAGGATTTCTCCACGACCAACCGCCAATGGTTCCGACGTTCTCGCAGAAAGCAGATACCGGTAGCGGTCAAGTTCCGGTTGGGAATTGTCGCCATAGATGACATCGAAATGGTCAGTGCGCGATCCGAATGTGACGCTGTCAACATCGACGTGGGGCACGGTCTCAAATCCGAAAACTATGTCCATGCCGATCAACTCCTGGTAATTAGCCAACTCCACCGACAGTACCGCCTGAGTCCCGGCATAGGCTGAATCTGAATCAAGCGAAAGTGTGTCACCCAGAACTACTATGTAGTCTACTTTGTTTTGCGTAATCGTGTCAATGCCATCGACCGCTGCCAGCGAAATGTTGAATGCTCCGGCGCTGTTGAAGGTGTGGAGCGGCTCCCGTACGTATGATGTGTCACCATCACCGAATGACCATATCCAGGCGTCGGCGCTGGCCGGAAGAGTGACGGCAAACTGTACATCTAAAGGTGCCTCGCCCGATGTTACATCGGCCTCAAAGGCAACCCCATATTCCAGAGCAGCGTAAGCATTGACAATTCCCCAACCGTACGTGTTGTTGGGGGTAGCGGCATTGTCTGCGGTCGATTTGACAGCTTCCATTATCTGATAAACATCAAGGTCCGGGCGGGCTTCAATTATCAATGCCACAACTCCTGCCACCAGCGGTGCGGAAAGCGAGGTGCCGCTTGCGTATCCATAGGTATGGTCATCCACAGCCGAAGCGGCAGCGGTGCTGACTCCTCTGGCGCAGACTTCCGGTTTGATACGACCATCATAGGTAGGTCCGCGCGAGGAAAACCCGGCGATATATCCGCTGACGTCTACCGCGCCAACCGATAGAATATCAAAGGCGTCGGCGGGAGTGGAAATGCTGCCGGAGCCTGGTCCGCCATTGCCTGCCGATTTGCAGACGATAATCCCCAACGAGGCGGCAGTGCTCGCCGCAATTGACGTCGTTGCCGTTACGCCGTCGAGGTCTTCGTATGTGTACCCGCCGTACGGTGCGTCAAAGACCATATATCCCAGCGAAGAGGATATGATATCGGTCCCAAGCGAGTCGGCCCATTCCAGGGCGGCCACCCAGTTGTCCTCCTCGACTGGAGTCTCGCTACCCACGTCCTCCGTCTTGGCCAATAAGAAATTGGCCTGATACGCTGGTCCATAGTGAGATCCGTCGTCATACCCACCAATACACGACCATATCAACGTTCCATGATTCCACTGACTGGAGAGGTCCTCCGCTTCGTTGGCGGTCTCGTCGTCTTCAAAGATAAAATCGTACTCACCAAGGACCCGACCATCAGTATAGTGTTGAGAGAATGACTGATGCGATTTGCGATATCCGGTATCAAGGATAGCAATGGTAACTCCAGCCCCGGTGTAGCCGGCGACATGCGTGGCCGGTACATTGATTTGGGTTAGTTGGTCCAATGAGGTACCGTACTCAAGCGGAGGCGCCAGACTCTTGGGAACGGTGGTCTTTGTGGCGTCCGGCTCGACCGGGACAACATCGACCGGGTCGCGACGATATTTCATCAATGGTTTGATCTCAGCAACAAACGGCAGACGGGAGATTCTTTCCAGCGCTTCGACCGGAATCTCAAAACTAGCAGCGTTGAGCCAGCGCGAGACTCGGCGCAAGTGACTACCGTCAGTGGTGATTCGATCAATATATCGCCTGACAACAGGAAGATCGGCAAAGGTTGCTGTGACCACTCCGGCCCGTTTCCGCCGTTTTTTCACCTTGTCGGTGAATTGGATTTCGCTAGCCCGGTTTTCAAACTCTTTTTGGCTGAAAACTCCCTTGTCGGTGAAGAAGACCCAGACATCTACAGTCTCGCCGTCTCGGTCTCGCAGATAGTTTAAAACTGGGGCAGGGAGCACTTCGGCAGCTTTTGATCGGAGAATTGGCTGTGTGACTACTGACCCGCCACCGAGATGTTTCGGTACATCAGCTCCCACCGGAATCGACAGAACGATAACCAGCGACAAGAGGGCAACAAGGCCGGGGAATGTGTTTTTGAAAATCTTCATAGCAACGATTCGTTATAGTCTGCGGAACGCCACAGCTTGTAGTATCAACTCAAATTTGGCGGCTACTCTAAAGATAAGGTTGCACATCATTTTGTCAACACTAAATTGTTTAATGCCAACAAGTATGGGGAGCGCCCCATAGTTTCATCCAGCACTGCCGCCAAACTTCGATTTCGTTTCCTTGTTTGATCCTTGTTTTCATACGCTAACCGTTTGCTTCCCATAGAGATCGTCAACCTGAGCCGGAAGCTGAACAATTAGTTATAGGGGGGCATGCCTTTCGCTAAGATATCGGTAGCGGTGAGTTCTACTGTCTGTTAGTTCAGACGGCTCGGCGATCTTGCTGCACTATTGACAAGGCTTGTAACCGATTTGGAGAGATTATGAAAATGATGAAACGAAAACTTGGTTCCGCAAGAGGCATCACGATCATTGAGATGATGATAACAGCGGTGATTATTGGCTTGGTGGCGGCCGCAGCTGTACCGCGGATGCAGATTGCTTACGAGCGGATGAAATTCAAGAAGGCCAACAAAAGTGTCAACTCAACTCTCCGTCTGGCCCGTTCGATGGCTATCACCGATAAAGAACAGTACGGTGTGTTTTTCGATGGTGACAGCAAGCAGGTGGTCCTGTTTAAGGATGTGGTAAGCCCCGGTGCATATATGTATGAGGCCGGTGATTCCATCTGCCGTATTGACACCTTGCCGGCGGAATTTACCACCATCGTTACAGATGTAGCCAACAACAACTTCTTCTTTGAGCGAAACGGTTCGTGTCATTTTGTCGGTAGTGGTAACATATATACATTTGCCTACACCGAGGACGTGATGAATTTTACGACCCACAATATCCTAGCGGCCACGGGGCGCGTTCATTCTACAACCTACGATCCATATAGCGAAGGTGGCACGGTCAATTAATCAGCGCAGCGCGGCAATTGGTGCTGCTACATGTATAAGGCAATTTCAACCCTCCCTTCCGGGGGGGTTTTCTTATACGTACCAACGATTTACGTTCAACCCAACAAATAACTAAAGAGCTAACCGGTTGGCTCCGATAAGCGAAAGACAGGTTATGCCGTCAAACGGAACGTCGATTTGGATCGACGCCCCGTTGGCAAAACGAAGGCAGGTACAATAATTCGCTATTGCGGGTTAAATGATTATGAACGTTGCCGATAAGACAGTTGAAACAGCGAAAAAACGGAATAACTATAAATAGAAGAGCCAAGCATGTTCTCAAGCAGGAGCAAGGCCACAGTCGGGCTCGACATTGGTGCCAGTACCGTCAAGCTTGTTAAGCTCGATCATTCAAAAGCCGGATACTCTGTTGCGGCTATTGGCGTCCGAGAGCTACCACCGGACGTGATTGTCGCCGGAGAAATCAAGGATCGCGAAGCGGTCATCTTCAATATCCAATCATTGATTGATCAGACCGATCCAAAGATTAAGGAAGTGGTTGTGTCCATTTCCGGGCATGGTGTCATTACTGATCGGTTCCAGATCGACAAGAAGACCGGAGCTGAGGCCGAACAGGCCATACTCTTTGAAACCGAACAGAGAGCTCCGTTCGATATCGATGACGTTAATCTTGATTACCACGTGATCAAGGTTGATGAGGATACCAACAAGATGGACGTTCTGTTGGTAGCCGCGCGGAAGGAAATCATGGCGCAGTATGTCGAGTTGATCGAAGACTGCGGCCTCAAGCCGATCGTGGTTGATGATGACGCTCTGGCTGTCTACAACGCCTACAGCAACAACTACGAGCCGGACCCCACAAAGGTAACGGCACTGGTCAATATTGGCTACGACGTGACTAATATCACCTACATTGTCAACGGCGAATTCCAATCGACTCGTGACGTCTCCGCTGGTACCCGTGATATCTACAACGCCATCCAGAAAGAGTTCAGGCTCAATCCCGAACTTACCAGCAAGGCTATCAAAGGCGAGATGAGCGACTCTGTCGATCAGGATATGCTTAAGGCGACGATCATTTCGGCAACAGACGAGCTTATTTCTGGAGTTGAACTGGCCTTTTCATATTTCAAATCCCAGGCCAAAGTTGATAGCGTTGACTGGATTGTACTCTCCGGTGGCGGATCACTTCTTCCGTATCTACCGGAGTTCCTTCAGTCCAAACTGAGTGTTCCTCTGGAAATCATCAACCCGTTACGCAACGTCGATTACGATCCGGAAATGCTACAGTACCTCCAACCTGAAAAGATTGCGCCACTACTTACCGTCTCGGTGGGTCTGGCCATGAGGAAGACGAGGTAAACTGACTATGAATATGATAGAGATAAATTTACTTCCAAAAGATTATCGGAAACGGTCGTTTGATTTCTCGTTGGGGAAGACTGGCATATATGCGATTGCCGGTGCGGTTGGTGTCGTGCTTATGCTGGTTGCGGTTACATTCTATCAGAGCCACCAGCTTTCCGAACTGGATGACAACATCGCCAAAGCCAAACAGAGAGCTGCTATGCTCCAGAAAGATATCCAACTGGTCGACGCTCTCATTGAGGTCAAAAGTAAGATCAATGTTCGCATGCAGGCGGTAGAAAGCCTTGATCGACATCGCTCGGCCTATGTCCGGATATTGGAGGATGTGGCTAGAAACGTCCCGGAATTCATCTGGTTGGCTAGGTTTGAGGAAGACAAAACCGCTGCCCCCAAACCGGAGACTGATAAAACTGCCGACGGCGAAGTAAAAGAGCCTGTCGAGCCGGTCGTCGCCAACGCCAAGCATATGGTCGTTGAGGGATACGCCTTTACCCTGAACGCTCTGGCTAAGCTGATGATCAACATGATGAGGTCGGATTACTTCGACGAGGTTG
>DAOWIM010000191.1 GCA_030640905.1 bacterium | reverse complement strand
TCTTCGGCCGTATAGCCATAGACCTCCTCATTCGTCTTGTTCCAATAACGAATCGTACCGTCCGCATCATAGCCCTGCACAGCCACTGTCGGCACGTCATCCAACATGGCCTCGATTGCCTCCGTACCTGCACGTAGCGCCTCTTCCGCCCGCTCGCTATCAGTTATGTCGGAGTTTGATTTTTCCACTGATCCGTTTTTCAGCCCAATAACTTGTTGTCGCAACTCCTCTAATTCTTCGATCAGTTGCTTTTTGGTTTTTCCTATGTCAGTCATCTGCCTTCTCATTTGGGCGGTTCAACAAGGCCATTCACAAGGGGACCACTGCGGATGGACAGTCCATCTATCGTTGATCGACATATTGTGCAAAAATGTTACAGTTGGGGTATTGACGAGGACTGCGGCGAGTGACAGTAAGTGGCTGGCATGCACGCCGTTATAAGGAACTTCCATGTGCATTATTTTCTTGAAGAAGAGCGCCAGGATGATAGTACACAAGCCGCTAACCGAGGCTCCTCGGATGTGATCATTCTTCAGTATCTCTACGATTATATTCATATCGTGTTTACTCCTGAAGGCGAAATCTATTCACCCAATACTGGGTTGACCCTCCAACCATGCGGTCGATCTCGCACCGATGCTGCTATCAATCCTAAGAGTACAGCATAATCCGTGTTGGATCAATCAGAAAAAACCCGGTGGTTGCCGAGTATATGCGCCCGACCTCGCCGGTGCCCAGTCTCTGGACCGACCGATTAAAGCCGTGGTGATACTTTTGGATTGTTGTTAAATCGCCAATTGGATAGATTGGGCTGGGATGCTGATGTTGCAATACAACGGTACAGAAAACCCGCTTTCAGGAGATTACCTGCCGCTGCTGTGCGCGTATGTTCCAGGGGGGAGGTTATGATCGCAATAGTCGGCCTGATATGTGGCGCGGTTCTGGTAGTTGTTCTTCTTTCTCTACTGATGCGACGGCGAAACGTAGCCAGGAAACAGGCACAACTTCGCAACATTGCGGAAATATAGAACTTCAATTACTGAGATTTTGTACAGGAAACCGAAGATTTGGCAATGCCATCCGGGTCAATGCCGTGCATGATCCAGTTCATACCGAGTTCTTCCCAGTCGGGATGGCTTGAAGCATCAATATATCTTTCCCACTCATATATGCCCGTCTTTTTTGCCAGGAGCTTTATTTGCATTACGGTTATGTCGTCACCTAAAATAACAACTGAGCGTATCATCCCGTTTTCCTTGCAGAATGTCTGGAGATCTTCAATAATGGGCTTGCCCTCGGCAGGTATCAATTCACAATCAACCATATTGACAAAGACACGGAATCCCCCACGCAGTTGACGGACAGCATGTTTAACCTCCATACTCCACCGGTCAATTTCGTCCAAGGTGAGCGGGCTTGAAAGCGTGAAGTGAAATCCAAAATCTTTTTTCTTCCAGATGATCATACTGTTACTAAGTATCGGCATAATTGGAGCCAAAGTTTAGGGTGGACCGCCAAATAGAAAACGCGGATTACCGGAACGGGTAAACCTCTTTATCTACAAGACGAAGAGTTCGACGCACTTTTGGATTGCTGTTGAATCGCCAATTGGATAGATTGGGTTGGAATGCTGATATTTCCAGACAACGATACAGATAACCCGCCTTCAGGAGATTCTCTACCCCTGCTATACGCACATATTCCAGGCGGGAGGTTATAATCGCAATAGTCGGCTTGATATGCGGCGCGGTTCTGGTAGTTGTTATTCTTTCTCTACTGAAGCGACGGCGAGACGTAACCAGGAAACTGGCACAACTTCGAAACGACTGGGGCAAGATTCCCGCCAATGCAATGGATATCGAATCAGCAAGGATACTCTTTGAGTGTAACATCCCGGACTCTCCCGATCACAGCTACACCGTCGATAAAGATACATGGGCCGATCTGGATTTTGATGACATCTACGCCCTAATAAATCGCACCACAACACCAACCGGCGCTCAATACTTGTTCCATCTGTTGAAACATCCGACTGTTGAAAAAGGAGTACTGGAAGATCGGGAAAGGCTGATTGATCGCTTCTCTGTTGATCAAGACCTGAGAGAACAAGTACAACGTGCGATTCGAGGTCTGGGAGATATGAACGCCAAGTACTTGCCATACTTGCTATGGAAGTCTCTGCCCGACAGACCGTCTTATGCAAAGTACCTGCCCGTCCTGAGTGCCGGTTCCATTCTGGCCCTTCTGCTGGTCGTGTTCGGTTTCCTGCACTTCACCATACTAATTGGGGTTTTCCTTGTTAATCTTGCGATTCGATTCTATGTGAAACGAAGGATCGATATCTTCCTCTACTCATTTCAGTATCTCGGTATTCTGATTGGTGCTGCAAGAAAGCTCTCGTCGTTGAAAGACGATGAAATAGCCAGTGTTCGGAGTACCCTGAAAAGCAACCTGGAAGGAACCAGGATCATTGAGAAGATAGTATTAGCTTTGCAATTTGAAGATTCACTTGGAGTCATGGAATATCTGAATATATACTTCCTGTGGGACGTCTCTGGTTTCTATTCAGCAATCAATAGAATCAAACGCCACGTGGAAGAGCTGAGAAATCTTTACAATATGGTGGGATATTTGGACGCCATGATTGCGGTTGCTTCTTTTCGTATGGACCATGACACTTTTTGCCGTCCGTCGTTCACCGCTGATGCAAAACGGTACCGCGTCAATGGCGCCTACAATCCGCTACTGCGCGACCCTGTCCCCAATTCCTTTGAATTTGATACTCCAGATTACATTGTTACCGGTTCAAATATGGCCGGCAAGACTACATTTATCAAGACAATGGCGGTCAATGCCATTCTCTCCCAGACAATCAATACGTGTATGGCAAAGAAATATGAAGGGCCGCTTGTTCGAGTCATTTCATCGATGGTGCGAGAGGACAACCTCCTGTTGGGAAAAAGCTATTTCATGGCCGAGGTTGAGTCAATCCTCAGACTCATAAGAGCATCAGAATCCGATGTCACTCATCTGTTTCTATTGGATGAAATATTCAGGGGTACAAATTCTGTTGAACGCCACGCGGTATCTATTGAGGTTCTTAGTTATCTTGCAAACAAGAAGGACTTTGTACTGGTCGCAACCCATGATTTGAAGTTGAGTGAAACACTTAGTGATGAGTATCAGAATATTCATTTTCAGGAAGAAGTAGGTGAAGAGGGACTGGCCTTTGATTACAAACTGCATCCCGGTTCATCTACAACCAGGAATGCAATCGCACTCCTGAAACATGTCGGCTATCCGGCCAGCATAACCCGGAATGCAACCAACCGAGTCAATGATGCCGGGACGTGAGCGAGCGGCAATTTTATCCTTGTTTGGAACATTGGCCCTTTGTTGGTTTGGGGTTGAAACCAGGACACCAACGTCGGGCTGTCATCTTAGGCTGTCACTAACAGTAACAACAGGAGGTCGGAGATGAAATTGAACGTAAAGGCATTCGCGCTTACCAGCGCCGTGATCTGGGGATTCTGTCTTTTCTTTGTCACATGGTGGATCATCTTCTTTGATGGCGCCACCGGTGAAACACTTTTGATCGGCAAATTGTATCGCGGTTACTGTGTTAGTCCGATGGGAAGTGTTATTGGTCTGGGGTGGGGATTGCTTGATGGATTGATCGCTGGAGCGTTATTTGCCTGGTTGTACAATTTCTTCGTTGGGTGCACATCGCAGACGACCGCTGAGTAACGTCTAAGCACGAGCAGAAATGGTGGTAGCTCGAAATGGTCTTCCAACTATGCTTTGGACAGGCAGGAGTTTCGAGCTACGGAACAGGAAGGAAAGGATGGTACTGTAGTGGTAAAATCGTGGATACGCAGAGATGTGGCCATATCAGTTGTTTCCGTATTGCTTAGCTTCGCTCTCGGTATTTGGGGAGGATTCAAAATCTCTCAAGAGTTTTATGACAAGAGCCAAGAAGACGTTAGAGCAGATATCATCAACGGCGCACTAACGGATATAATTCTATGGTATCACCCAGAAATGTATCCAGAGTTGGGCGACTCCAGCAAGTACATCAATAGCGGGACTCCCTGGTCGTATTTGTCCACAGCAGGACTGGACAGACTGTTTGCAAACCTACTTAGCTATCAGAACGCCGAATCCTTCGAGCTACTTGTCGATCGAGTTTGTTACTGCAAAAAATACGCGGACGCGTTCAATGACCGTATGACATTACGGAATCAGACAATATTGCACGCTCCATCGGCTACGAAGCTGCACAATCCGAAAGCTGTCAGTTACTTTCACTCCACGGTAAAACCCAGAGCGGATTCCCTCAGAGTCTTTCTAGTAACGCACATGGATGAACTGGTTTATCAGAAAAAAGGTGAAGCAGCCAAGTAGACGGACTCGCAAGGGCTTATGGTGACACCCTATAAGAAAGGAGACCCCGCAATGCCACTGACATCCAAGGAAATTCTCCGCACCCTTCTCAGCGAAATAGCCGCCCATGATAAGCCGGAAAACCGACATAATTACCAGCGGTTCCACAAAGAGAAGCTCAAGCAACCCGAAGGGCTCAATGCTACGACTCTCCGGAAAATCTCGAAGCAGTACTTTAAGAATCTCAAAGCCCTGTCGACGGACAATATTCTGGCGATCAGCGATGATCTGCTGGCCTCAGGAAAGCGGTATATGAGGTTTTTCGCCTTCGACTGGGCCCTCAAAGTCAAGAAAGAGTACCGGCCAAAGCATTTTAAGCTCTTCGAGGCGTGGCTCAAGAAGTATGTCGATAACTGGGGAGCGTGCGATCACCTTTGCACCGGCGCTATTGGCAACTTGGTGCATCAGTTCCCCGAGGCAGCCGTAAAGATGCGCCCGTGGACCAAATCGCGCAACCGGTGGCAACGACGGGCCGCAGCAGTCAGCCTGATCGTAGCAGTCAGAAAGGGGGAGCTTCTGGACGAGGTCTTCCGGACGGCCGACATTCTCCTGAAAGACGCCGATGATATGGTCCAGAAGGGGTACGGCTGGATGCTCAAAGAGGCGACCCATGAATTCCCGGCCGAAGTGTTTGATTATGTTATGAAAAACAAGCGGGAGATGCCAAGAACCGCGCTACGTTACGCTATCGAGAAACTCCCGCCGGCAAAGCGCAAAGAAGCGATGAAGAAAGACTGGTAACTCTCATTGGGTCGCTGTAGAATACGAGGCCTCGGATAACCTGTCATCAGGGTAAAAACCAACAGACCGGAGGAAGATTTGAGACGGATGCAGTTTGTTAGTGATCATCTGGTTGACCAGATAATCGAAGGTGACAAGACCGCCAGTGTGGCCAATCTGGGCGAAGTCGATGTGGCCGAAGATGAGTACAACGATGCGCTCGTAGTCGGCGAACGCTATGGGGTTTACGACAGCACCCTCAACGAGAAGTGCGTCATACGAGTAACGGCGATGGAGCTTTGTCGCTGGGATAATATCCCCGAGCGCCTCTGGCGCGGCGAGACCAACAGCAGCGCGGATGAATTCAAAGACGATCACTTTGAATATTTCGGCAATCCTGACGATGATTTCGAATTTGTAGCCTACTATTTTGAACTGGTGAAGGACGAGAAGTAGGTTGATACGCCGACATTAAGAAAGTACCGGGTACCCCACCTAACAGGCTTGTTGATAAACCCCTATTACGAGTGCAACAAGGGCGGAGACAAGCCCCGCCCCTACGCGGGTAGGAACTGATTTACCGCGTAGAGGGCGGCTTTACGTCGCCCGTTCTTAAACACACAGATCAAAATTATGTAGCAAGAAGACTTTTTCAACAAGCCCCTTGGGGTGAGCAAGCCTGCTTGTTTTTCTTGCGGTGCGACCACTCGTGACATAGATTTGCAGTGGAGGCAAGCATGGTTGTAGTAATGTCAGACAATGGAATTGGGATGTATGACCGGTTACACAGGTAACACATTAGACCGGGCTTTCAAAGAGATCGCAAGTCTCGTCGAGGACTTCAAGCGCAACGAATCTACTTATAAATTGGCCACGTATTCAGAAGCCCAGGCACGCATAGACTTCATCGATAAGTTCTGGATTGCTCTTGGTTGGGATGTAAGCCACGACCGGCAGACCAACCCATACGAGCAAGAAGTCAAAGTTGAGAAGACCGTAGCAGCAGGGGGCACACAGCGCCGAGCCGATTACGCCTTCTACCTCACGCCCAATTTTCATGAGGTCCGGTTTTTCGTCGAAGCGAAAAAGCCATTCGTCGATATCGGAACGACGGAGAGTTATTTTCAACTGATCCGCTATGGTTGGAATAGCGATACACCACTCGCGGTCATAACAGATTTTGAGCAGTTCCACGTCCTTGATTGTCGTTACAGACCCGATATAGAGACCGCACTTAGCCGATCTATCGCCAGGTATCATTATACCGACTACACCAAACGTGAGAAATTTGCTGAAATCTATTGGTTGTTCTCCCGTGAGGCCGTTGCCGATGGAGCGATAGAAAAACGTGCCAAGGAACTCCCCAAGCCACGCGGCAAAGCGGTCCAACGCGGCCTGTTCCCCGGCGGTTACCAGAGCATAGACGAATCTTTTCTTGCCGAGCTTGACGAGTACCGTACATCCCTGGCCCGCACTTTCAAGAACCGGAATCCGAATCTTGATAGCGAGACCTTGACCGAACTCTCCCAGCGCACCCTCGATCGGCTGGTTTTTCTCCGTTTTCTTGAGGACAAGGGCATCGAAGCGGAGCGCCATGTAGAACGCTTCGGCGAAAGAGGAACGGTCTGGGAAGATTTCGTAGCGGCCAGCCGTCGACTTGATGGTATCTACAACGGCATTGTCTACAAGCGCCACGATATCCTCGACGATGCCAGCTTCCATGTCGACGACTCAGCATTCGCCAACATTTGTAAAAGGTTTGCCCATACCAACTCTCCTTATGATTTCAACGCCATCCCGATTCACATCCTTGGCTCGATCTATGAGCGTTTCCTCGGCAAGGTCATTGTCGCTACTGCCAAAAGGGCTAAGGTCGAAGAAAAACCTGAAGTCCGAAAAGCGGGGGGCGTTTACTATACGCCCGAGTACGTTGTCCGTTACATCGTCGAGAACACCGTCGGAAAACTGATTGCCGGTAAGACACCTACCCAGATTGCCAAGATGCGCTTTGCCGATATTGCCTGCGGCAGTGGCTCGTTCCTGCTTGGGGTCTTTGACCTGTTGCTGAAATACCACAGTCAATACTACAACGACAACCCCACTAAAGCCCGTAAGAAAGATTGCACGTTACGAGACGGCACTCTCTTTCTCTCACTAAGCAAGAAGCGAGAGATTTTGCTCAATAATATCTACGGTGTTGACATCGACTCTCAAGCCGTGGAAGTCTGCCAACTTTCTCTCTACTTAAAATTGCTGCAAGAAGAAACGGAGGCCAGCACCCATCAATACCTCCTGGATTTTGAACATGCCGCCAAGATGAAAAAACTGCTACCCGATCTAAGTAAGAACATCGTTTGTGGTAATTCACTAATCGGCAGGGACGTTCTGGAGGGTAAACTTTTTCCCGGAGACGACGAACGCAAACTGAACCCGATGGACTTTGAGGATGCTTTCCCGGAAATCATGAAACGTGGGGGCTTTGATGCCATTGTAGGCAATCCGCCCTACATTCGCATTCAGACACTTCGAGAAGCTAATCCGATGGCTGCCACATATCTATCGCATCACTTCCTCTCGGCTGCCAAAGGCAACTATGACATCTACGTCGTTTTTGTGGAGAAAGGACTGCGACTTCTTAACAAAAAAGGGCGGTTGGGGGTCATCCTTCCTCACAAGTTCTTCAACGCGAAGTATGGTGGGGGGCTGCGAGAATCCATATCCGACGGCAAACACCTCGCCGAGGTTGTACACTTCGGCGACCAACAGATCTTCGAGGGTGCAACCACCTACACCTGCCTGATGTTCCTAGATAAAGCGGGAGCACTCAAGTGTCGGTTCGTGAAAGCCCATGACCTCGCGGCTTGGCGCAACAATGAAGCTGTGGAAGAAGGCGATGTCGCTGCTGTGAAGGTTTCAACGGAGGAATGGAATTTTGTCATTGGCAAAGGCGCGTCGCTGTTTGATCGGTTGAGTGAGATGCCTGTGAAGTTGATGAATGTTACAACTCGCATCTTTCAGGGGATTAAAACCAGTGCCGACAAGATATACATCGTGGATGAAATATGCCGCGAGGCAAAACGAGTCAAAGTATACTCCAGAGAAAGGGAAGCCGAGTACTGGCTTGAACCGGACTTGTTGCACCCTTTGATTAAAGGCGGTGACAGCAGGCGATATAGTCTCTCACGCACAAACCGTCTGATTCTTTTTCCATATGAGCAGCGAGGCAACGGAGCAACGGAACTCATTCCTGACTCCAACTTCAAGGCCCGTTGTCCACTCACGTGGGCTTACCTTCTGGACAACAAAAAATACCTTGAGAATCGTGAGAATGGCAAGATGAAAGGTAGTCAGTGGTATGCGTACGGTCGTAGTCAGGCATTGAGTATAATCTCTCTGCCGAAAATCTTCACCCCTGACATTGCTTCCTCTGCATCATTTTCTCTGGACGAAATGGGGGAGGTATTCTTCACAGGCGGAGTGGCTGGTGGCTACGGCATCCTTGTTCTGCCGGAATGGTCACGCGAGTACATTCTGGGATTGTTGAACAGCAAGTTGCTGGAGTGGTTCATCCGTCAAACCGCCACGCAGATGCGCGGTGGGTACTACAGTTTCGAGTCCCGTTTTATCCGCAATCTCCCCATCCGCCAGATCGACTTCTCCAACTCTGCAGATAAAACACTCCACGACAAGATGGTGACAAAAGTAGAGGCTATGTTGGAGGGGAAGAAACAACTGACCGAAGCAAAGACCGATAAGGACAAGACCTACTACGAGAACAAGTGCACCGCCCTGGACCACCAGATCGACCGTCTTGTCTATGACCTCTATGGCCTGACCGATGAAGAAATTGAGATTGTTGAAGACACGTCAGCCAAGTAGCGCATTGTGTCAAAACCACAGGGCCATAGGCTCGCACGCACGCCACAGCGCATCTTCGACCTCGGCGTATCTTCGACCGGGGCGAGGTCGACGATACCCAGTCGCTGGGTCTCGCACTCTCCGCGCACCAGGACCCTGCGAAACACTATTGGGTTAGCTGTCAGGTTGACAAGCAACCTGACCTACCCGCCTGCTCCCGGCAACATAGGCGGCACTCCTTATAGCGGTGCTATGATGGCGGACACAAGGCCCGCCGCTACGCGAGGAGGGGCTGACATCCCGCGTAGAGGGCGGCTTTACGTCGCCCGTCATCAACCGCACGCTACAGAATATTCATAGAAGTGGCATCGCCACTAGCTACTGTTGATTTTCTCTCCGTAGTGTATATATTGGCGGTCGGAATAACTCAAACCAGACAGGCCGCATGAACCGATTTTTTGATTTCACACCTCGCCAATTGAAATGTATCACTGTGTTGAGCGGTACGATTGTAATTATGGGCGGGTATCTGCTGGTTCGCTCGTATGCCTTCACACCACCCGATGCTCCCCGTCTGGAAGTTTATCTTGGGGAACAACAGGAATTCACCGGCATTTTCATCCTTGATCCAAATACCGCCCCGGCCGATTCGCTGGAGTTGCTCCCTGGGATTGGTCCGGTACTGACCGACCGTATCGTTCAGTTCCGCGAACATGCGCCGTTTGAAACCGAGATCGACATAACCAACGTCAAGGGGATCGGTCCGAAATTGTATGAAAAGATTAAACCATACTTGAGAGTGCGCCGATGGTAGAGACATCCGACATGCTCGTCGGCCTCGACCCGGGAGATCAACGCTGCCATCTCGCCCGCGTCGCGCTACAGACCGGCCGCCCCGAGATAGTGGCGCTGGCATCGGTTGAACCGAAACAACTGGCCGGGCATCAACTGCTTGACGACGGTCGCGTCATCTATTCTGTTCGCGATGATTTGGTGACGGTCAAGAAGATCAAGCTCGGCGAAGTTGCACCTGATCTGGTTGACTCGGCGGCACGGTTTGAGCTGGCGCAATCGCTGCTTGAGGATGAGCGCGAATTTTGTTTTGATATTATCCCGACCGGTCCCGAGAATCGATTCCTGGGGACAATCACCCGCCGCGAACGTGCCGACCAACAGTTCACCGCGGTCTTGCCCGATCATCCGCAATCCGACACGATCAATCAAGAGGGGTTTGCCCCCCTCTGCCGGGCGAGGGCTGTTGCGCTCGGGATGGGGTATTTGTCTTTCTGTCACCGTGATGCCGGCGAGCTGATCTGTCTGGCCGATTTCACCGATCGGTTGGTGTCGGTCTGCTTCGTTCATCACGACAACATCGTAGGCCTGGACCGTCTCAGGATCGACAGTTTTGATCTCGCGTCGGATACCGGTATCGGGAAAATGGCGGTCGAATTTAAGACGATGGTTAATTTCAAGCTGACCTCGCTATTCGACAATGGCGTAACGGTGCCGCTGGCGGCGTTGCTGATCAATCGTGACACCGAAGGCAACATCGGCACGGCGCTTGGCGAGTATTTCCCCAACATCCTCGGCGCTCCCCGGATAAATACCGGTTTTTTCTCCGAGCCGTCGATGGCAAATTCGCTCCCCCTGCCGGACTATCTGGTGGCACTCGGGCTGACGGTCAAATAGCCTTGCCTGAGACACAATTCCTGCTTATCTTTGTTGCGCCAAATTGCTGACTTTTTGAGGTGTACAATTGCCAGGAAAGAAACACGTTAACAGAGCGGTATATCCGGGCACATTTGACCCGGTGACCAATGGCCACATCTCGCTGATCGAGCGCGCTTGTACAATCTTTGACGAGCTCGTTGTGGCGGTGGCACGCAACGCCGGCAAGAGCCCCTGTTTTGATTTTGATGAACGTCTCGATCTGATGACCAGGTCGCTGGCCAGGAAGCAGTGCAACAACAAGATCAGAGTTATCGGCTTTGATGGCCTCACAGCTGATCTCGCCAGAGACATGGGCGCCGGGGCTATCATCCGGGGCCTGCGAGCGATCTCCGATTTTGAGTATGAATTCCAAATGGCGCTGATGAATCGCAAAATCGCGCGCGATGTTGAAACAGTTTTTCTGATGCCGTCGCTCTCGTGGGTGTATTTGTCATCGACAATTGTCAAAGATGTTGCCCGTCACGGCGGCGATACAAAGGGACTGGTACCATCACCGGTTCACAGAGCTCTGATAAAACGATACAACAAACCCGTCAAACGATAAACCCTACCGGGAAAGATCAGATGTCAAAATATCCGAAAGAAAAAAACAACGATAGCGCTCCCGAGCAAACAACGCAGCAGATTCCTCTCACTGAATTGATACGAACCCGTCGGCAAAAAGCTGTCGAGATGAGAAAAAAAGGTATCGACCCCTACCCGTATCGATTCGAACGCAGCCATCTGATCACCGAACTACTCGAGAAATTCGAGGAACTATCATCGAGCGAAACTGTCTGCCGTATTGCCGGACGTATCATGCTCAAGCGCAAGATGGGCAAGTCGTTCTTTGCCGATGTGCGCGATGGGAGCGAGCGGGTTCAGATTTATCTCAAGTTTGATATCGTCGGCGAAGAACTGTTTAACCTTTTCAAGACAATCGACCTCGGCGATATCGTCGGTTGCGAGGGAATCGTCTTTGTCACCCGCACCGGTGAGCGCACCCTGAAGGTCACCT
>DAOWIM010000153.1 GCA_030640905.1 bacterium | reverse complement strand
GCCTTGAATTTTTGACTCAAGCGGAAAGATCGCATGTCACCGAGATGAAGATCGATCTCCGGATTCAACCTTCGACATACCTCCAGCATCTCGGAGGACAGGTCTACCGCTGTTGCCTTAAACTCGTTTGTGAGATGTGAAAGATTATTGCCGCCGCCCACACCCAGTTCGAGAATCTCATGTCGCCCGTTGCCAAGTTTGTCGCGCAGAATTTTATTCCAGTGGGCGGCTTCCTCGGCATAATCCTCCGGTGCGCTTATCAACGGCCAGAGATGAGCGAACTCGCTATACATTCGGTTTTGGGCAATTCCAGAGATTTTCATTGGCATATCCTGTCACCTCAATTTTGTACTATTAATGTGTCACGTTTCGCCACTTTTTCGGGTTGATTTTGCCCACATCAGATGTGAACAACTTGTGGGTATCTTGTTAGTTTAGTGGCAACAGGCTGAACAATAGTGATTTATATCATAAACAACAACAATAACTCAGTAACGTGTTGCTATTGAAATACGTTACGGCCGTATCGCACTAATAAACAACAACTTAGCCGTCCCCATTTATTAATATACTGGCCTGCAATCGACAGACGAAACTTCGGGCGGTCGAAATGCGGAGCTACATTTTTGACTATCAATCGAATAGAAGAATGTTAGGAAAAACACAATTTTTAGTGGTGGGTCATTTTTCAGACACAATATATTGTACCCGCGCCGACAGCCAGGGATGCGCCTGACCCACCACCCGGCAGCGCAACAACGAGAATCCTGAGAATGGAAAACATGGATTAGTAACAAATCAGACTGGATTAGTGTCGTTTCTATTGACGTCGCTTAATACTGATTTGGTAGCATTGAAGAGCTTACAGGAGGTATTGCTTGCAGATTTCACGATTTTTCACCCGCGCGGGTGAATCACCATATAGCCGAATCAACTTTGCTAAACGAACATCGGAAATCAAGAACCCGGACGGTTCTGTAGTTTTCAAAGCAGAGAATATTCAGGTCCCCGAAACATGGTCGCCGGTGGCGGTCGATATCCTGGCGCAAAAATATTTCCGGAAGGCCGGAGTGCCGAAGATCGACGAAAACGGTAACCCTATCGTTGACAAAGACGGTAACCGCGTGCTCGGTAGCGAAACCGACGCCTGTCAGGTTTTTCACCGTCTGGCCGGATGCTGGAAACACTGGGGTGAAAAGTATGGATACTTTGACAGCGCCGAAGATGCCAACGTCTTCTATGATGAACTCTGCTACATGCTGGCCGATCAGATCGCAGCGCCGAACTCACCGCAATGGTTTAACACCGGTCTCCATTTTGCCTATGGTATAGATGGTGCATCCAACGGGCACTTCTTTGTTGATCCGGAAACACACACGATGTCGCAGGCGAAGAACGCCTATGAACACCCTCAGCCACACGCCTGTTTTATTCAGTCGGTGCGCGATGATCTGGTCAACGAAGGCGGCATAATGGACCTCTGGGTGCGGGAAGCCAGACTCTTTAAGTACGGCTCCGGTACCGGTACAAATTTCTCAAGCATTAGAGGTTCGCACGAACCGCTCTCCGGCGGTGGTAGTTCATCCGGACTGATGTCGTTCCTTCGGATCGGCGACCGCGCTGCCGGTGCTATCAAATCGGGCGGAACGACCCGACGCGCCGCCAAGATGGTCTGTCTTAATCTTGACCATCCCGACATTGAGGAATTCATCAATTGGAAGGTTGTCGAAGAGCAAAAACTCGCCGCACTGGTGGCTCGTTCGCAGGCTATCAAACAGCAGTTGCAGGAAATCTTCAAGGCCTGTCGTCTTCCCGGCAGTGACGGCAACTCTGTTATCGAAACCGACCCCAAGAAAAACAAGAACCTCAAGCAGGCGTTGCGAGCGGCCCGGCCGTTCATGGTGCCCCAGACGTACATCCGCAAGATTCTTGAACTGGCTACTATGGGCGTGACCGATATCGAGTTTGTTGATCTCAATACTAATTGGGACAGCGATGCCTACCTGACCGTTTCGGGACAGAACTCCAACAACTCGGTACGAATCCCCAACTCGTTCTTCGATGCCCTTAAGGCAGGCGAGCAATGGCACCTGCGGCAGCGTACCTCCAACAAGGTCGTTGATTCGATACCGGCTAAAGACCTCTGGGAAAAAGTTTGTTACTCGGCATGGTCGTGCGCCGATCCGGGCGTCCAGTATGATACAACGATCAATGAATGGCACACCTGCCCCGAAGATGGCCGCATCAACGCTTCCAACCCATGTTCGGAATACATGTTCCTCGACGACACCGCCTGCAACCTGGCCTCGATCAACCTCGTCAAGTTCCTTAACGACGACGGCAGTTTTGACATCGATGGTTACCTCCATGCGGTTCGACTCTGGACGATTACTCTGGAAATCTCGGTGCTGATGGCATCGTATCCATCGCAACCTATCGCGCAACGCAGTTACGACTACCGCACCCTCGGTCTGGGCTATGCCAATCTTGGCACTTTGCTGATGCGGATGGGTATCCCGTACGACTCACCCGAAGGCTACGCCTGGGGTGGCGCGTTGACGGCTATACTGACCGGTCAGGCCTATGTAACTTCAGCCGAGCTGGCCAAGGCGATGGGACCGTATTCGGGATACTATCGCAACCGCAACCACATGCTCCGCGTGATCCGCAACCACCGCCGCGCCGCCTATAATGCCGACAAGGCCGAGTACGAAGGGCTGAGTGTCAAGCCGATGGGTCTCAACGCCAATTACCTTCCCGAAGATATTGTCAAGGTAACCCGGCAAGTCTGGGATATGGCGCTGGAAGAAGGTGAGACATACGGTTTCCGCAACGCCCAAGTCAGTGTTATTGCGCCGACCGGAACGATTGGTCTGGTTATGAATTGCGACACGACCGGTATCGAGCCTGACTTTGCGCTGGTAAAATTCAAGAAGCTGGCCGGCGGCGGGTATTTCAAAATTATGAACAACTCGGTTCCGATTGCCCTGAGCAGGATGGGTTACGATGACCAGCAGGTGGAGGAAATTGCTAACTATGCTACCGGTCACAAGACACTCAGCCAGGCACCGTTTATCAATCATGAGTCGCTCAAGGCCAAGGGATTCGGCGATGCTGAACTTGAGACAATCGAGCAAACACTTGAGAACGTTTTTGATATTACTTTCGCGTTCAACAAACATACCCTCGGCACCGAGTTTCTCACCGATACATTAAGCCTCTCGGAAGAACTGATCGACGATTGGAATTTCAACCTGCTCAAAGAACTCGGATTCACCAAAGAGCAGATCGACGCCGCCAACGAATTCTGTTGCGGCACCATGACTCTGGAAGGCGCGCCGCACATCGGAGAGAAAGACCTGATCGTGTTCGACTGTGCCAACCGCTGCGGCAAGATTGGTCGCCGTTATATTCCGTATGAAGCGCATATTCGGATGATGGCCGCCGCCCAACCGTTTGTTTCCGGCGCTATCTCCAAGACGATCAACATGCCGGCCGAGGCGACTATTGATGATGTCAAAAAAGCGTACACGCTGGCCTGGGAATCAATGAACAAATCGATTGCTCTCTATCGTGACGGTTCCAAACTCAGCCAGCCGTTGAGCGCTGCGTTGGTCGATGAAGAAGAGGAAGAAGAAGAAATGACGGTGGAGAACGTGGCCGGACAGATGGCTCAGAAACTGGTCTATCGTTACATCGCCAGACGTCGCAAAGTACCGAACCGTCGCGCCGGATACACACAAAAAGCGGTTGTCGGTGGACACAAAATCTATCTGCGCACCGGTGAGTATTCCGACGGTACCCTCGGGGAAATTTTCCTTGATATGCACCGCGAAGGCGCCGCCTTCCGCTCATTGATGAACAGCTTTGCTATCGCTATATCGCTCGGCCTGCAACACGGCGTACCGCTTGAGGAATTTGTTGATGCTTTCCTCTTCAGCCGTTTCGAACCTAATGGACTGGTGCAGGGGAACCGTGCGATCAAACGGGCAACCTCGATTATCGATTACATCTTCCGCGAACTCGCGATCACCTATCTGGGTCGTAACGATCTGGCCCATGTTTCCGATGAAGACCTGCGCGGCGATACCATTGGCGCACCCGCCGATGAAAAGCCCGAGTGGGAAGAGGAAGAAGAGGCTACGATAGGTGTTACCGGACAGGTCACTCAGGGAAGTCGCTTTCCCAATGACATACGAACCAACCATCTGACAAACGGGAATGGCGCCGACAACAATGGTGGCGACGGCGGCAACGGAAACGGAACTTCTGGAGGTAACGGCTATGGTGAATCGTTGGAGTCTTCGATTACAACTGAGGAAACTCAAAAATCGGCGGCGGTGCTTAAACTTGTCGCCGCGCCGACAGCAGCTGTCGCCGATCAAGGAGCCCAACAGCTCCACCAGCAGATCAGAAACGCGCGACTAAAGGGATACGAGGGCGACATGTGCGGCGAGTGCGGACAGTTCACGATGGTTCGCAACGGCACATGTTTGAAATGCGACACCTGCGGCGCCACCAACGGCTGCAGCTAAGGGGCGCGCGGGGCCCCATGGGGCCGTATCGACCACGTCGAGTGTAGTTGAGTTTATATATAGATAGCCCGCCCGAAAGGGCGGGTTGACGGACGTACATTTGCGCAAGGAGGGGCAATATGCAGAGATTACGGTTCGGCGGATCACAGATGAACGCATGGAATAAATGCCAGAGCGTTGGGGGGATTGAATGAGCGGCAACTCTCTGAATTGCGATTGCCATTTCTGCAAACACAGTCACGAATTCGAACTGATCCCGGAACTCCTGAGCGATTTTCTTGAAGGGAGGGTAGTTCTATTCGCCGGGGCTGGGATAAGCACGGAATCCAAAGCGGTTCTGAACGTCACACTCTATGATCAATTAGCGGCTGAACTGAGTGAGAAACCAGGTGATTTGCTGTTCCCCGACCTAGTGGAAAAGTTCTGCAATAATCCAAATGGTCGGTACAAGTTCTTGAAGGCAATAGCTGATCGATTCGCGTGTATTGAATCTTTTCCAGAACTCCGCACGTTTGCAACACGGTTCCACCAGGAATTGGCAACTTTTCACCCAATCCACACGATTGTAACAACCAACTGGGATACCTATTTCGAAGATTGTTGCGATGCTGTTCCGTTCGTCTCCGATGATGATCTTGCCTTCTGGGACGACGTAGAAAGGCGAGTTCTAAAGATCCACGGATCAATAACCAATTACGGCTCTATTATTGCGTCTCGTAGCGATTACGATAAACGGACCATAGAATTAGAAACGGAGATCATCGGGAGCAGGCTCAAAGTATTACTCGCTACAAAGACAGTGGTTTTTGTCGGATATTCGTTCTCAGATTCAGACTTCAATCAAATATACAAATTTGTGGGACAAAGAATGCGCGGACTGCAGAGACAAGCCTATATTGTAACGCCATATGAAGATGAAGCGAAACAATTCCGCGAGTTAGGCCTTATTCCCATAGTCACTGATGGCACTTTCTTCGTCTCTCAGATTAAGCAGCACGCTATTGAGATGGGCTTGATGCCATCTGATGATGTCTATATCATAGCAGATACATGGTTGGAATTGATGCGAGGTTTGCACAACGAGTTGGCGGAGCAGATTAACCTTAGAGACTTCCCGCAGATAATATACGCACTTTCTTATCAGGATGGGTACAAACATGCACTTGAGAGAGTGGTGGAACGCAGGACGAGCGGCGAATATTCCGACAAGGGAAGAACGGCAAAGATAATCAAGTTGTATTGGTCTATCAAGAAAGACAAGCTGAAGGGCAAGCACTATCAAGATGTAGCCTATGTTGAAGGGTATATCAATGCTCTTAGATTAGTGTTCTTTGACGATGGAGATCATGAGAATATCCCACTGTACTTTGCCTTTGGAATCCCCGAAGGCTTAATGAGTCTTGAGGATTTTAGGGCTGCATTACCAAGCTTGCCGGAAAAGCACAAGACCTCGTACAAGAGTGCTTGTAAGTATGTGAAAAGCTTGCGTGCACCTGATGATGTAATTTACCATCATCCTCCTTGGCTCTGAACCAAAACGGGTAGCCCACCCAGCGCCCGGGTGGCAGGATCAAACTTGTTTGGCCCTGTAATTGTACTGTGAACGGTCCTATTATAGTAATGTGGGCGGCAAACACCCGCTGAACAGGAAACTAAATACTTTGACAAAACCAGGTCAGAATCACTAACTTGCAACTGGTCCTAATAATGGGAGTTGATCACTATGAATTTTAGAAGAATCGAAGATGTTGTTAGTTTTTTAGAAGAAAGTGATTGGGATAGTGTATACCAACATGATAATGCTTTAGAAGTAGCTTTAAGCTCTGAGAGTATAGATAGTGTTTTTGAAATGATCGCTAAAAATACTAATTTACCATTAATACATGAAAGTGGTTGTAGTGGTGGAGTAACAACTGCTCAAATATGCAAGCATTTATCTGAAAGAGAAATTGAACATTATGAATTAGTTGCACATGATGTTAATAAAAGTTTGGTAGAACTTGCCAGCAATAAATTTTCTCAAGATAATAGAATAGTAGTCGAATTAAGAAGTGGTTCTGATTATTCAGAGATTCCTGATAAATCAGTAGACGGAATTTTTTCATTTAATACTATGATCCCTTTTTTAAGTATGTACTACATCAAAAAGAAGGATTCCTCTCAACATGAAGATTATCTCAGGGAAACTTCGAGGGTGCTAAAAGAAGGAAAACCCATTGTTCTGACTCACTTATTCGCACTACTTGTGTTAATCAAAGATACAAGAATTAAAAAGAACATTCCATTCCAAGTTAAATCATATAAGGAGCATGATAGTATTAAACCTTTCTTAAAATTATTAGAGTTTGTTGAGCCAATAAATGATCTGGATTATTTGGAAGAATTGCTCAAAGAAGGATATACCATAAAAGGCCCGAGAAAAGACCCTTCAAGAGATTTAATTTCATTTAAGGCATTTTTGAAAAGTGGAAAGGAATTTGCACCCGAGGATTGGTTATCAAGTGTGGGGTATAAATTTGTAGAACCAAGCACATTTACTAAAGGGCATAGAATTTCATATAAAGAAATTAATGGATTTCCTGATGAACGATTCAATTCAAATTATAGTCTGCTTAAAGGAGAAAGAGAAATACCCTTATATCTAAAAGTAGAGTTACCTAAATTGTAGCAGTCTCGTAGGGCAGTCCCTGCGATCCTGCCGCATGACATCCGACCACGGCCGGGTGGCAGGGTCAAACTTGTTTGGCCCTGAGAGCTTGCCGCCCCCGCCCAAAATCTCTACAACATCACCCTTGAT
>DAOWIM010000299.1 GCA_030640905.1 bacterium | reverse complement strand
TGAGGCTTAAAGTGGTTGGGAGTCAACCCGATGATCTGGTTGCCCAGTGTACTTCCTGCAACGATGCCGAAGACCCGGATGGCACTTTTGTTCTGGACCGTTCTACCGCTACTATCAAACTGACTCGGCAGGCAGGCGATACGCTCAAACAGTTGCTGCTTGACCCGGTTCCCAACGGCGGTTGATCCGAGCAAATCACTGGAAATTTGAAAGACGGCGGTTCAGCCCGCCGTCTTTTTTTTGTCTGAGATTTCAGACCCACGCTAAGGTTCATATTTTTTTTACATCCTTCAGAATAGCACCATAAGATTTGCCTTACTGGAAATCCGGCACAATCCGGCGGCGGGCTGCAAACCCGACCACAAAAAAACAATAATCGGTGTCGAGTTACAGTGACCGTCTTTGTCACCGACCGTTCGTATGATGTGTGCGTTCGTAAGGACAGCGGAGGTTAGACCAATAAAGGAGGGTGGCCAAATGTGGTGCAGCGGGGGTGGTCGGGAGGTTGCCGGAGAGGGCAACCTCCTTGGAAATTGGATGTCGGTGATAGCTAAGCACAAGGAGGTAACAAACTTACATTATGCTTTCTCGGATTATTTCAGCCGCCACTCTGGGTGTTGACGCCTATACTGTCGAAGTTGAGGCCGATATTCAGCAGCAGCTCCCCGCTTTTGTCACGGTTGGGTTGCCCGATGGCGCCGTACGTGAATCGAAGGAAAGAGTCACATCAGCAATTAAGAACTCTGATTTTGTCTTTCCCTCCAAAAAGGTGACCATCAATCTTGCCCCCGCTGATGTCAAGAAGGAGGGGTCGGCTTTCGATTTGCCGATCGCGGTTGGTATTTTGTCGGCCACTGGTCAGATTCTACGAGATCACTGCGATGAGTTTGTCATGCTGGGGGAATTATCGCTTGATGGTGCCATCAGGCCGGTTCCCGGTGTCCTGCCGATGGCGATGAGTTTTGCAGGTAATAACGGTCTCAAGGGAATGATCGTCGCGCGTGACAATGCCAAGGAAGCGGCTATCGCATCGACTTTGCCGGTTTACCCCGTCTCTTCGTTGCAGGAAGCAGTACATTTTCTTGAAGATGAGAGTCGCGTTAAACCGTTCGAGGTCGATATTCGCAGCGTCTTTAAGCGGGCCCATCGTCATGTCATAGATTTTGCCGATGTCAAAGGGCAGGAATCGGGCAAACGGGCGCTTGAGGTGGCCGCCGCTGGAGGTCACAACATAATTTTGATCGGTCCACCAGGATCGGGCAAGACCATGCTGGCCCGTCGCACGCCGACTATTCTACCCGATATGAGCTTGAAAGAAGCCCTGGAAACGACCAAGATTCACTCCGTTGCCGGACGTCTCCCGACCGATTCGGCCCTGATCGCCACTCGACCATTTCGCTCGCCACACCATTCGATCTCGTATGCCGGTCTGGTCGGTGGTGGCGCAATCCCCAAGCCGGGGGAAGTCTCGCTGGCCCATCATGGTGTTTTGTTCCTCGATGAACTGCCCGAATTCAAGAAAGATATTCTTGAGATGCTGCGGCAGCCGATGGAGGACAATCAGGTTACGATCTCCCGCGCCGCTACCACCCTTACTTATCCGGCCGGGTTTATGCTGATCGCAGCAATGAATCCGTGTCCATGTGGTTATTATGGCGACCCCAGCAACGAATGTACCTGCTCAGCCTCGGAAATTCAGCGCTACATGTCCCGAATCTCCGGTCCGCTGATGGATCGAATAGACATACATATCAGTATTCCATCAGTCAAATTCAAAGAATTGTCAGGCGAGTGCCGGGGTGAGAAATCGGAACTAATTGTAGACCGGGTCAACAATGCTCGGCAGGCACAGATCAAGCGTTTTGAAGATGAGGAAAAGATTTTCTGTAATGCCCATATGGAATCACGCGATATCCGGAAATACTGTGTTATTGATGATAAGTCGCAGTCGCTTCTGTCAATGGCAATTTCTCGCCAGGGACTTTCTGCCCGAGCATATGATCGCATCTTGAAAGTTTCTCGCACTATAGCCGATCTGGCCGGATTGGAGAAAATCGATATGAGCCACGTGGCCGAGGCCATTCACTACCGCACTCTCGACCGCCAACTCTGGAATTAAGTGACTATGTCACTTCTAAGCTCCCCAAGCACCCACCCCACAGGGTTTGTTGAAAAACCGCTATTACGGGTGCAACAAGGGCGGAGACAAGCCCCGCCCCTACGCGGGTAGGAGCTGATTTACCGCGTAGAGGGCGGCTTTACGTCGCCCGCTCTTAAACACACAGACTAAAATTATGTAGTGAGAAGACTTTTTCAACAGGCCCCCATCTTGATGGTGGCTATGCCACTTTTTTTGTTGAAGGAGAATTTAATTGTTGATAGATTTGGAGATGTTGAGACAATTTTGGTGTAGTTTCGATAAGAGTGGAGAAGCTCAAGAACTGAAAGTGTACTAAGAAAAAAATTAAAGCACGGACCTTTGACATTGCATCCGTGAAAAAGCTCGCCTGTTATCCCTCCCCCTACCCCACGCAGGCGAGCTTTGCTATATCTGTCAGTCGAACCAGCCAATCATATATTTGAATCCATATCCCAGGTAGAGATAGCGCACAAATCGGGCTACAATCATGGTAACCAGAAACAGTGCGACCGGGTATCGTTTGAAGCCGCAGGCCGCATAGAGTACATCGGAAGGGATCGGCCCGGCTGTCCCTAAGAACAGAAAAAGTGTGACATACGTCCGCGAGCGACCTTCGGTCCAGGCATGACGCATCAGCTTTGGAAATTTCTTCTTCACAGTCGCGCTATTGCTGAAATACCGTCCGACAGCGTATGTTACCAGCGATCCGAGAGCCGAGCCGACAGCCATGATCGAAGCCAATCTGACTACATCGTACCCAATCGCCACACCTGCCTGAGCGTATCCCCAGATCGGGAGAGCCAATGGCGTGCTGCTGATTGCAGTGAGCAGAAAGAGGATAATATCGACCCATCCCTGCCCGTAGCGGGACATCAAGCCAACGCCGAACTCTTTTATCTCTTCGTTAAAGAGGCCGACTGTCACCATCCCGGTCAGAATGAATCCGGCGGTAATCGCAATCGAAGTGACGTTCAGCCCGTTTTCGTTCAGGTCTGCCGTTTCGGAGTTGGTTTGTTCTCTTTCAACTGGACGTGAAGACAAGAGGCTATCCTTCGCAAATGATATCTGCTTCAATCTATCAGAAACATCCACCAATCACAAGCGGGTCGCACACGACTCTTAGTGACCACACATGGCTTTTAAGGCCACACGTGACTTTTAAGGCCACACGTGACTTTTAAGGCCACACGTGGCTTTATCAACAAGCCCCTAAAAGTGGCTTGCCACTGCCGCCCACAACTTGCCGCTTGCCTGATCTGCCCGACGGCTGTATCATTCCGCTGAAGGAAAAGACGCCGAAGCACTTACTATAATGAGAGAACTTCTTGCCAGGAAGCTGTTCCCGTACGTAGTCAAACCGGGAAGATATACCGGGGGCGAGATCGGTCAGATTGTCAAAGACCCGACCGGTCGCATCAACTACCTGCATGCCTATCCCGACAAGTATGACCTTGGTCAATCGTATGTTGGCCTGCAGACGATATATCACCTGGTCAATCGTGATGATCGTTTTCTCTGTGAACGAGCTTTTGCGGTTGATACCGACGCCGAGGAAATCATGCGTCGCGAGAATATCCCGCTCTTCTCGCTTGAATCGTCGCGCCCAGTTTCAGATTTCGACGCTATAGGTTTTACGCTCTCCTATGAGCTGGTATATACCAACATGCTGGCCATGCTGGACCTGGCCGGAATTCCGATTTACTCACGCGATCGTACCGATGCCCACCCTCTGGTTTTCGCCGGTGGACCGTTGGTGTACAATCCCGAACCGCTGACTGCTTTTGTCGACCTGTTTTTTATTGGTGATGCCGAGGAAGGCCTGCTGGAAATGCTCGAAGTTCTCCATGAGAATCGGGATGCCTCGCGCGTGGAGAAACTTGAGCAGATCGTCAGGAGGGTTGACTCGGTTTATGTCCCGTCATTCTACGATGACAATCGCAAACCAACGGTATCATTCGCACCGGAAAAAATCCGGGCACGAGTTATCCGCGAACTGAAGCTAGAGTACTTTCCCTCTCAGCCGATTGTTCCATCAATAGAAACAGTGCATGATCATCTGGCGATTGAGATCATGCGGGGATGTCCGCAGGGTTGTCGCTTCTGTATGGCCGGGCCGATCTATCGTCCGGTACGTGCCAGACCGCAACATGAAATCCTCGATCAGATCGAGAAGCAGACAAAGAACTCAGGCTATGCCGAAGTTAGCCTGATGTCGCTGTCCACGTCAGATTATCCCGATATCGACAAACTGGCCACCGCTGCGGCACGGCAACTGGAACCACACAAAGCCGGCATCACGCTTCCGGCCCTGCGTCCCGGCACGATTGGACCGGTCATGCTTGACGCTGCCTCGAAAGTGCGAAAGTCGGGGCTGACTATCGCGCCGGAAACCGGTACCGAGCGACTCCGGGCCTTTGTCCGTAAAGATCTCTCTGATAAGGCGATTCTGGATACGGTGCGCCTGGTGTTCAGTAAAGGGTGGACTTCGCTGAAACTTTATTTCATGGTCGGGTTACCATCGGAGACCGATGAAGATCTGCAGGCCATCCTCGATCTGGTCCGTCGCATCTATGAAATAAGTCGGGAGTTTCCGGCCCGAAAAACTATCAACGTATCCTTGTCACCGTTTTCTCCCAAGCCGCACACACCGTTTCAGTGGGATGCGCAAGCTTCGCCGGAGGACGTCCTTCGCAAAATCAATTTTGTCAAATATGGTAACCGCATCAATCGCGTGAACTACAAATACACAGGTGTGGAATCGACTCTCCTGCAGGGCATACTTGGGCGGGGAGGACGCGAGATGGGCGCGGTCATTGCCTCTGTTTTTCAGAAAGGCTGTCGCTTCGATGGCTGGACCGAACACTTCAAGTCCGACGTTTGGTTTGAGGCGTTCAAAGAGAACGACATTGATATGGATCAATACCTGAAGCCTATTCCATTCGATGCCGACCTGCCGTGGTCTCATATTGAAAAAGGTGTTTCCGCCGAACATCTCAAGAAAGAACGTCAGCGCACATCAAGTACGCTCGGGGACGATGATGCCCCGCTGACACCGACAACCGATGATACTGGCGAGGAGTCGGTGGTCGAGTATGGTAGATCAAAGAAGAAAGTTGCGGCTCGCAACACGAGTGCGCCGACCAAGAACCGATTGCGTGTTCGTTGGGGCAAGAACGAACGTTTCCGATATATGTCGCACCTGGACAATTTGCGAATGTTAGAACGCCTCATTCGCCGTTCACGTTTTCCGGTGGCTTACAGTCAGGGATTCAACCCGACGATGAAACTGTCGTTTGGTCCGCCGTTGCCGCACGGGTTTACTTCCGAATGCGAACTGGTAGAGATCACTCTTGATTGCAGCATCAGTCCCTACATGGTGGACGATCTGAAAAATGTTTTCCCCGATGGTTTCCATTTCTATGAAGCGAAGGGCGTCACTCCGATCGGTAAATCGCTTTCGGCGAAAATCAACCGCGCTGTCTATACGGTGACGCTTGATTCCTCTGTGGCCAATGTCGATTCGATTGGTGAGAAAATCAAAGAAGTGCTGGCCGCCGCTACGCTTGAGGTTGAGCGCGAAAGTAAGTCCGGTGTAAAGACGGTCGATATTCGACCCGGCATCCATAGTATTCAAATTGATAACGATACGCTGTTGATGACTCTCGGATTGGGCGAAGGTGGCTTTGCGCGACCTAACGAAGTATTGAATCTGTTGCTGGACGACCCAATAGCCGGAGTCGGCGGAACGGCTCTGCATCGCAAAGAACTGTTCGCCGTTGATGAACACGGAACCAAGACTGATGGAATGGAACTATAAACAATTATGAATGCTCAATCTTCAAATCATAAGAGTCAGAGTTACGATCCGGTCCGGGCTGCCGCCGTCGAAGCTGTCATTCTGATCGAACAGGGTGAACAAACTGAAAACGCTGTGCGGAGTGTATGTGTCCAGCGCAATTTTCGGCCGCTCGACAAACGGTTCCTTCTGCAGCTTGTCAACGGTACGACCAAGATGCGTCGTCGGCTCGACCATACGATCAAGTTCTACCTGGCCAGACC
>DAOWIM010000309.1 GCA_030640905.1 bacterium | reverse complement strand
CTTCGGAAATTATTTCGAGAGAGCCCGTCTTGATTACCTGATGGACCTGCTCCGCAAAGGCCTGCTACTGATAGCAGTATACGGCATCTTCCTCTTTATTTACCGGTTGGTCACTGGTGACTGGATTGAGATTCCGTTCCTGACCGTCAACTACGGAGATCTTGGGGGCCTTGACTACAAGCATATCAACCGGGGTGGGATTTTCAAGCTGATCTCGACCTACAACAACGGCAACATCTACGGTATCTGTGTGCTCATGCTCCTGCCGCTATACGAACGGTTGGAGAAAAAGGGTTGGAAAGTTTGGATCGTGAAAGCATCACTCCTGCTGACCCTGTCACGAACTGTCTGGATTGGGCTGGTGGTTTATGAATTGGCGATGCAGTTTTACATCCGGCGCGAGTTCTCCAAAACGGTTCTCCGCCAGTTTGCGGTCCTGCTGGTTGGGTTGTTTGGTTTGCTCAGCGTGATATATTTCGTAATGGGACAAAACCTCGGTTTTCTATTCGACGCCAACCTCGGTGGACGAGTATCCGAGTTTGGAATCTTGCAGGACTTCACCTTCCTTCCACCCGGTCCGTATCATGTCATTGCTGAGGTTGTTTACATGTCAATCCTGAAGAATTTTGGACTGTTAGGGTTGATCTTGTTCCTCTTGATGATGGTGACAACTATTATCCTCAGTCTCGACGCCAGATCGCCTCTCAAGCGTGCCCTGTTGGCTGGTACAGTTCTTTATCTGATGCTGGCGATGTCGGACGGTGCGATTATGTTCATACCGGTGATGGCCGTCTACTGGTTCGTTGTCTCGCTCCTGATTAGTCGCAATCCAGACCTCGATTGACTGATCTGCCACCGTTAAGTTGTTGGCTGGCAGGGGAATCTATTGATCGCACGCGGCGGAAAATCTTTCCGCTGAGTCTGTTTCTCACACACAATGTGGGCACTGCGCGAAGGTCGTAACAGTCTCTCTTACACATAGTTACGGCAATAGTGTGGCGCTGTGTCCAGTTTGGTACGGCATTTGAATACATAGTGGGCGATGACCTATTTGGAGGATGAATGAAAAAGCGGATCAATCTTCGCAACTTTGCCGGGACCAACCGGCTATCGGACGGCGGTGAGCGGTCGCATAGTGTGACTGCTGCGGTCGATCCTGATGATTTCAAGACAAATCTTTTTGAACTGATGGCGCTGCTGTATCGAAAGCGGTTTAGTATCGGTCTGATCACGATTGCAGCGATGACCATAACGGCTGCGGTGATGCTGCTGACATCGAATCAGTATACTTCGACCTGTTCGATTCTGCCATCGGGACAGATTGACCAGATGGCGCAGCTAAAAAGTTTGGCCGGACTGAGCGGCAGGGGAGCCTCGGATGAAAACTCATCGATGCTATACCCGCAAGTGCTGGGTTCGCGACATCTCTACGATGCTGTTCTCTCAAGCGAATTTACCTACGAGGAGAATGGTCGCTCTGTCACCACTGACTTGAGCGAGTACTTCGGTTCGACCAACCCGGATGAACTTCGCAGCCAACTGGCCGATATCATGTCGGTTAATGTCGATCAGATGACCGGGATGATCAGAGTGTCGGCTGAGACGACGCAACCGGCGTTGTCCCAGGCAATTCTGGAATGCACGTTGACCGAGTTGGAAAACTACAACCTCTACAAGCGGCAGTCACAGGGCAGGGAGAGTGTCCAGTACCTGGAACGCGAGTTATCGCGCACGGGGGAGGAGTTGGCTGTAGCGGAGGCGGCTCTGGAAGATTACCGGATGGCCAATCGGGATTGGGATCGAACCACCGATCCGATAATACTGACGCAACACAGTCGGGCACAGCGCGAGGTTGATGCCAAAGCTGCTACCAATCTCTATCTCGAAAGACAACTTGAGGTAGCGCGGCTGAACGCCCAGAAAGATACACCAATCGTTCGGATTCTCGATAGCCCCAATCTGCCGACAATTAAGTCATCACCACGCCGAGCGCTCTCGGTGTTGCTGATGGGGATGGTGACGTTGCTTCTCACATCGTTGCTCATGATCCTGCGGGATGCTTTCGCACGATGGAGCGGTCGTTCAATTGGTGAGATCGTTCGCGACCGACACGATGTTAGCTCGGAACCTGTTTCAGCGGAACGTGTTTCACCGGTACTCAGCCAGAAGGACGATGTGCTGGTATGATCGCGCGCTGGTTACTTGCGAGCCTGTTGATTGTGTTGCTACCGGTGGCAATAAGTGCCGAGGTAGCGTATCCAACCGGTCGTGCACCGTTCAATCTTGATTACCAACTCGCGTATCAACATGCAATTTCTTCAGGTCAACTCAATCAACTGCCGACTGTAGGACCGTTCTACTTCGGCACGGTGAAGCAACTATATCCACATGACAAATTGTCGCCGTCGATGCGCCTGATTGAAACAACCGATGAACACACCGTGCGTCTGTTCTCGATGACTTCGGAGAGATACCGGGTACAACGTCACACCAGCGGGCAAGATTACCCGTTGTTGATCGGTGGTTTGCGCTACCAGCCTTCGGCCAATTTCGGAACGTTGGTACTGTTCAATCTTGATCGCGAGAAAGCGCTTGATCCCGACTACTCGGGCAAAAAGTGGCGCGGTTTGGCCGGAGATATTGAGACGGCCGCTATCTATTTCAAAAAGGGTGACCTCGGACTCACCTTGGGGCGTCAGAGGGTGTTCTGGGGACCGCAACCGGTCAACCTGATACTGTCGGAAACTGCCGAGCCGCTTGACCTTTTGTCGGCAACATATCGCAAAGGACGGCTTGGGCTGAACTTCATATTTGCGCGTCTCGATGGCAGCCGTCCTGACTCGCTCGATTTTGTCCGATTCCCCGACCGCACTTTTCAGGACAACCGTTATCTGGTCGGTCATCGGCTTGATCTCCAGTTGCACCGGTCGTTCCGAATCGGTCTGTTTGAGACAATGATATTTGGCGGGCCGGGACGTCCTCCGGAGTTGTATTATCTCAACCCGCTTCAGTTTTTCCACTCGGCACAGCTAAACGATAATGTCAACGACAATACAATTCTCGGACTCGACTTCACCTTCATCCCGTGGAATCGTATCAGCCTGTACGGTCAATTGATGATAGATGACTTTCAAATCGATCGCCGCGCTCAGGGCGATGAGGAGCCGGACGAGATCGGCATAATGGCCGGCTTGTACCGAGCCGGAAGCCCCGGACGCTGGTCTCCGGACTTGAAGCTTGAGTATGTCCGAATTACGAACAGGACCTTTCATCAAGTCGACCCGCGCAACCGGTACCTGTTCCGCAACAAGCTGATTGGTCACCCGCTCGGGCCGGACGCTGATTCGTTGTCGCTGATGATGCGTCTGTGGCCAAGTGTCAGGCAGAGTATAGAACTGGAGATCGCGCACACCAGACATGGCGAAGGATCGATTTATAAATCGTGGGACAGCCCCTGGGCGGAAATACAGGGCGATTATGTTGAACCGTTCCCCACTGGCGTAGTGGAAAAATCGACGGTTGTAGCCGCTCGCTACAGGGGATATCTGCCGATTTCAAAGTACGCATCTGAGCATGTCTTCGTGTCGCTGGAGGGACGATATGGTTCGATGAAGAACCAGGGCAACATCAGGGGAGACGATACAACGATAGCCGAACTTAACATTGCCATAAGCTGGATAGGTTTTATGCAGGTAGGCTTGGAAGAGTAGCAGAGTTAAAGACAAGATGATAATCTCAATTTCACATAACCGCAGCAAATTATCAGGGAGATACAGTATGGCCAGGATGCCACAACATTACGGAACTTCACACCCGACCGGTTCGGGTAAGACGATTGAGGCACAATTATGAGTACATGTGTAATCTTTGGCGGCGCCGGTTTTGTCGGTACTCATCTGGCGCGTCATTTCTTGAAAACAGGACGTTTCACTCATGTCCACTTAGCCGACATTCGCCCCAGTAGTCTGGAAGGGATGGACGGCATATCAACATCGTTGACCGATGTCAGGCAACCTATCCCCAGTGACTTAGTTGATGAATCGCCCGAATGGGTGTTCAATCTTGCGGCCATTCACCGTGAGCCGGGGCATATCCGCGAGGAGTATTTTCAGACCAACCTCACCGGTGCCCGAAATGTTTGCCAGTACTGCGAGACGACCGCGTGCGATAATATTTATTTTACCTCTTCGATCTCGGTCTATGGTCCGACTACCGGTCCGACCGACGAGAGCCGACCGATCCAGCCATCGACACCGTATGGTGGTTCCAAATTCCCCGCGGAACTGACGCATGAGATGTGGCAACAACGTGGTGCCGACCGACGGTTGATAGTATCCCGTCCCGGTGTTCTCTATGGACCGGGTGATCCGGGGAATATCCTCAGGATGATAAAGGCGATCAAGAAAGGTTATTTTGCTTTTCCCGGTTCGCCCAATATTTTCAAGTCGTACGGCTACATCTATGGTTTCCTTGACAGCGTTGATTTTGCAATGGACAGTGATATGAAGCATTTTACCTACAACTATGTGGAAACCCCCACCCAGCCGCTCTCAGGTATTGTCGATGTGATCAAACGATATTTCGGTGTCAAGGCGATTGTGGTGCCGCTCCCGTTGTG
Organism: bacterium; assembly: GCA_030640905.1. Classification (GTDB taxonomy): domain Bacteria; phylum Zixibacteria; class MSB-5A5; order GN15; family FEB-12; genus DAOUUR01. The sequence continues at coordinate 7,019 of DAOWIM010000309.1, read as the reverse complement.
GGTGTTGATGCCGGCGGCGAGGTTAGTCCAGAAGATACTCGGCTTTCGGAATCCGGTTCATCCGGTAAGAGTCAAGAAGGCAGCCACGCCGACGCATATCATTCCGCAAGCTCTCAAAGACAAAGGTTTCGAGTTCAAGTTCGATTTTGAAGCATCTCTTTCGCATTGGCAGTCGGTAGCGCCGGAGGACTTCGATGGTGTCACCATGCCGGTAGTCGAGAAAACAGTTTCGGTTGTCCATCTCAAACGTGGCCCGGAAGTTGCCCCACAGGAGGCGATAGCGGACCAGAAGATGGTGCCCGAGGAAGAGATGGAGATTGTCTCATGAAAAACACATTTTCTGAGACGGCCGATCTCTCACAGTTGAAAGTTGCAATCGTTCACGAGTGGTTTATGGTCTACGCTGGTGCGGAGCGAGTTGTCGAGCAGATGATCAACCTTTTTCCGCAGGCTGATTTGTTTGCACTGGTAGATTTTCTTCCCGACGATCTCCGTTGGTTTATCAAAGACAAGCCGGTGACGACATCGTTTATCCAGAAACTGCCGCGTGCAAAGAGGAGCTATCGTAGTTATCTGCCGTTAATGCCGATGGCCGTGGAGCAGTTTGATCTGTCAAAATACGATCTGATCCTGTCACAGAATCACGCCGTATCAAAAGGTGTTATCGTTGGGCCCGATCAGGTTCATATTTGCTACTGTAATTCACCGATCCGATACGCCTGGGACCTGACCCACCAGTATTTGAAGGAATCGGGATTGGATCGTGGCCTGAAGGGTATGATCGCAAAGATAGTCCTACATTACATACGGATGTGGGACCAGCGGTCAGCTATGGGGGTCGATCAGTTTATCGCAAACTCTGAGTTCATCGCGCGACGGATCTGGAGGACTTACCGGCGGGAAGCGGCCGTGATCTATCCGCCGGTCGATGTGACCGGCTTCGAATTGCGTACTGAAAAAGAGGATTTCTATCTCACGGCATCGCGTATGGTGCCGTACAAGAAGATCGATTTAATTGTTGAAGCCTTTTCAATGATGCCGGAGAAGAAGTTAGTTGTGATCGGTGAGGGCCCTGATTTCGAGAAAGTCAAGGCCAAGGCCGGACCGAATGTAACACTCATGGGTTACCAGCCGTTTGAAGTTCTCCGCGACCATATGCAGCGGGCCCGAGCATTCGTGTTTGCAGCTCTGGAGGATTTTGGGATCGTGCCGGTTGAAGCGCAGGCATGCGGGACTCCGGTGATTGCTTTTGGCAAAGGTGGTGCGCTGGAGACGGTGCGAGAAGGTGAGACCGGGATGTTTTTTGAGGAGCAGACGCCCCAGAGCCTGATCGAGGCCGTCCGCCGGTTCGATACCAGCTACGACATGTTTGACCCGCAAGCGATTCGCCGCCATGCCGAGGGTTTTTCAGCAGAGCGATTCCGGGATGAGTATTTGGAGCTGATTAAAAAGGTGCTGAAATCGAGCCAGCCACAGCCGAAAGAGCAATCGGCGCACCGACTGCAACTTAAAGGGCGCCCAGAAGTGGCCTCCGCAGTTGAGGAAACGACCGTAGCGACCAAGTAGGCTGCAGGCAATAGCAAATTGATACCCGGTTGAGGCGAAGACCCAACCGGGCGAGAGGCCCGAGGGGGGGCTTCTCTAAGTTGCCTCTGGGGGGACAATTTTCGTTGCTTTTCTGAGACGATCTTATATAATGGCCAGACCTCTATCGGTAGGTTTTGACCCGGTTGTTAAATCTCTGTGGTCGGACGGCCGATAAGGGTGGACATAAGACACGTCAACGTGTCATTGAGGTGGGGTTCCCGAGCGGCCAAAGGGAACAGACTGTAAATCTGTCGGCGACGCCTTCGAAGGTTCGAATCCTTCCCCCACCACTTTTTGACCGACCAATCGAGTCGGTTTTTTTGTCCGATCAATCCAAACATCACAAATGACGACCATCCCGCCCAATTTGATTGACAAACGGCTTTTGATACACATATGTTGTTGTCAGTAATTGGAAAGGGGGAGTCTGCACCGGGGCTCCTGGCTACGGTATGACATTTGAAATATTAGACATTCCGGATGAGTTGATTGAGGCACAAGAAAAAAACGAGCTCGTCATTTTTGTTGGGGCGGGGGTGTCCAAGGCTTTGCCGTCGAACCTTCCCTTGTTCGAAGATTTTGCTTCAGATGTCGAACGAGAATCAAAAGTACCGCGAATTCGCAAAGATGATACAAAGGATCGGGACGAAGACACCGATCAGTACTTAGGTAGAGTTCAAGAGAGTAAGCCCGAGTGGTTCCGGGAATTTGTGCGAGAAGCATACGGGAAACAGGTTCCGTGCAACTCACTTCATAACAATATCATTCGGCTATTTTGCCCAGAGCAATTGGTGCGATTGGTGACTACGAACTTTGATACTCTTCTTTCAAAAGCGGCCCAAAGCATAAAAGTTCATATTGGAAACAGTTACTGTTATGATGCCTTACCCGGAGATGATAGATTCTCTTTCGACGGGCTGGCTCATATTCATGGCATCGCAAGTTCAAATAGCGACAAGCTGGTCGTCACTTCACGCGATTTCTCTTCCGCCTATATAGCACACGGGCCCGGATACAAGTTTATTACATCTGTGGCTAAAAACCATCCGATCCTTTTCATAGGCTACAGTCTTAACGATGCCATGTTTGATAGAGTACTGAAACATTCTTTTGACCGGCGGGAGATGTACGCGATCTGTAAGCGGAACGACGCTTGGAAATGGCATGGCTGTAGCGTATTCCCCATTGAGTACGACGTCATGACTAGTGGGGAGAAGCATAAAGAGCTGAAACTTGGGCTCAAGGAATGGGCAGACGAAACACAGTCAAAATGCAAAATCGCGCTTGATTCTGAAACAGATTACGCTGAACGGAAGGAGACGATAAAGAGCCTTGCTGTGCTAAGCCCAGGGGACGATACCGATCCGTCGGGAGTCCTAATGTCTGCGTTGGGGAAATTGCCATTTGCACGCTTCTTTACTCTATATGCCACCGATCCCAGTTGGTTGCTCTGGTTAGACGATAAAAAGCGACTAGCCTCACTTTTTGATTCACATGCTCAGTTGACGGAACCCGAAGACCAGTTAGCTGGCTGGGTAGCTGGGAAATTTGCGATTCGTCACCCCGCCCATGTAGTTGAGCTTGTACACCGTCATGGCGGGAATATTAACCCCAGACTCTGGCGCCTCATCGTCTGGGAAATAACCAATTCGAAGGATCGTCCGACACCGGACGTCCTGAACATGTGGGTCAATATTCTGCTAAATCAAGTGCCGCCCGATGAACGTCTGGATAGATCACTTGATTTCCTCCATCCGCGGCTCAACTGGCCCGAGCATCAGTCTAGCATATTGAAGCTGATTTCACGCCAGCTGGAGCCGATTGCCACTACACGCGGGGCTTTCCCCTCACTCGCTGGAGAGCCGTCTAAATTCAAGTATGAGTACGAGTTGGGTCTGCGCGGTCAGGAATACTATCTGCAGGAAACATGGGTTGGGTTGCGACCCCACCTGGATGAGATCTGGCGATGGTTATTACCCGTAGCAGAAAAGCATCTCTCCGCCGCCTACCAGATGAACATTGCATTCGGCAGAGCTAAGGAAGGCGATGATCTACAGTCGTTCTGGCGCTCTGCTATCGAAGATCATGAGCAGGATAAGAACTTGCGCAGGTCATTTGATGTGCTCATTGACGTGGCACGTGACATTCTGGAGTACTTACTGTCCACCGCTTCGCTTAGAGAACAAGGGAAGCACCTCGTGGAATCATGGTTTGTTTGGGGCGTGCCGTTGCTCAAGCGAATCGCTATCCACGGCGTCGCCTACGGTGACCTGTGGACACCGGATGAAAAGATCAATTGGCTGCTTGAGCGGGACCTTATCTATCGTCACTTGTTCAAGCACGAGACTTTCCAGGTGATTAAGTCTGCTTTAGCTGGTTGTAGCGAACAGGTGGTCGAGAGGCTTGTTGAGGTGGCAATGTCTCGTCCCGTTGAGGGAGATGAGGGCGACGAAAAGGCGATGATAAGGGCTTATGAAAAGTACAACCTTCTTAATTGGATGAAGCAGCATGCTCTGAAGTCCAAATCAGTTGCAGAAGCTTTTGATAAGATTCAGGCCGACTACCCCGATTTCAAACAGCGTGAGTACCCTGATCTGGACCACTGGACTGGGGGAGCGGCCTTGGTTACGCCCAAAAGTCCGCTTGAGCCGGAGGCCTTACTTGAAATGCGGATATCAGAAGCCGCGGAAATGCTGTCAACATTCAAGATCGACGAGCCACGCGGTTGGGATGACAGTCGACAAGGGTTGATGAACATCCTGACCAACGCTACCCTTCGGTCCTTCGAGTGGTCGCTGAGGTTGGCGAACGAACTGGCGGGCAGTGAGGTGAAGCAACCTGATGTCTGGTACCACTTGATAAGAGGGTGGACCGAGTCACCTCTCTCGGATGCGGAGCTAATACCGGCGGTCGAATTCTTGACGGAGCGCACTGAGATTCATTCTCGCTCGGATGCTGCTTGTGCCCTGCTTGAAAAACGTGTTCGACAGGAGACCGAGATATCGGACGAAGTGCTCGAAAAGATGGAGAATCTCTCGGACGTTATTTGGGCCAAGCTGGTGGACGCTGATCCTGAGGCCCCAACCAGAGATCAGTGGCTCACAACGGCAATCAATCATGGTGCAGGTAACTTAGCCGAGTTCTGGATACAGGCGTTACACCGCCGCTGGCGGGCAACCAAAGACACCTGGACGGGCATACCGGACGATTACAGAAAGAGACTTGAGTCGATAATAGACTGTGAGGGTTCATATGCCGCCCAGCTCGCACGGACTGTCTTGGCGAGTAGATTACAATATTTCTGCTGGCGCGACGAGGAGTGGACAAGAACACACCTGATACCGCTTCTTGATTATGGCATAAAAGAAGCGCGGGCCGAGCAGGCGTGGCATGGTTATCTGGTTTGGGGCGAGATTCCGCCTCAGCTTATCCCCGATCTCAAACAAGTCATCCCCGGCGCAGTAGATAAACTTGGGGACACGGGCGAACAATTAAGAGACAAGCTGTTCGCTCTCATTGCTGATATAACGCTGATGGACGAGAGCGAACCACCCGTTACAGAATGGCTCTATGAGATACTTAAACAGGAACGAACCAGGGAATCTGATCGAAAGGAGTTCGCATCAAGGATCGGTTTCACACTTCGGGAAGCGTCGGATGAATTTATCTCAAAACAGTGGTCTCGGTGGCTAAAAGATTATTGGACTGATCGAGCTAATTCGATCCCGGTTGCACTAGTTGAAACTGAAGCAGACGAGATAATGGAATGGATACCGTCCCTGAAGCCGGTCTTCAGCGAGGCTGTTGAAGTCGCCTGCCAGACCCAGCAATTTGATCTGAAACAGACGTCGTTCTTTAGCGCCTTGGATCGGGCTGAACTCGCGAAAACATTCCCACAGGATGTAGTAAAGCTGTTGGTGCACGTGCTCATGGACGCGGGTGAGACTACGCTCCAGGACTACTATCTGAGGCCAATGTGGGGTCAACTCAGTGAAGCTTTGGACGAGGAAAGTCTCCGGGAATTGAAGAATTATCTCCTCCGCCTTGGTGTGCTATAACAACTTGTGATCCCACCGGTACACAGCAGCCGAGTGGATGTGAGCCGTTCGGCCTTCTACGTAAACTTCAGTACCTTGGGCTTTACCAGACGCTCGAAATCTGCGTAGGCGAGCTTGATGAGCTCTGTATGCGTTCCGGCATTGAACGAGATGTCCTCGTTTTCTGTCAGTCGCTGGGCCACTATTACCTCCAGACCGTATAGATTGCCGAAAGGTGGCATGGCACCCAGAGCGCAGCCCGGAAAGACATCCTTGAAGTCCTCTTCGGTAGCCAGTTGCACTTGGTTGGCCCCGAGGGCGTTCTGAAGTTCGAGCAGTATTACTCGGTGTGATGCGGGCAGAACGGTCATAAGCAGTCTGCCATCGGCTTTCACAATTACCGTTTTCGCCAGCTCTTTTGCACGAAGGTGGGCTGAAGCGGCGATTTCATGAGATGTGTAGGCTGGCGAGTGACTGGCCGTCACATACTTGATATTGTTGTCGTCCAGGAAGTCCTTCAGTTTCGAGACCGGCATGGAAACCTCCTGCAAAAAGGACATTTCAGTAAATCTTGAACTGATCTTAACCGTAAGTCGTCAAAAAGTCCGGACAAAGTGTAATGAAATCTAAGCCACAGTTTGTGCTCTGTCAATAGCCTTTTTGCAGTGCAGAATCAACTTGACAATCCTACTGTGCGTTGTTTATATTCACAAATGTGAGGCTGGCGGTTCCTATCTGTTAGGTAAGAGTCCAATACTACTAGTGGAGCATGGTTCGCATGATCCCATCAGTTAAGTTAGAAGAACCTATTGAAGAGACAGAGTGGCACGGTATTGGTGCGTGCTCCTTGGAATCGCCAACATAGTCGGTCCGAGATTATCTATATTTACCCTGCGCTTGTCAGGACTGTTATACATGGAGGTGTAACTATGAGAGACAGAATCATCATTCTCACTATGCTGGTAGCGATGCTGTTCCCGGCGGTATCATACGGGCAGTGGGGCCTGAGTCTGGATCATGTGGACGGACTGTATAATACCGATACATTATCTACCGACGTGCCAATAACCTTTTATATCCGGTTCCATAATCTCACCGGTGCAGATATAAAAGGCATGTCCAATGGTTTCGAGGTTTATTCTCCTGATGGTGCTGTATGGGAGCCGATTACCTACGTGCCACACACCAATCCATACCCGGAGCCTCCTACCGTGCTTTGGCCGGATTGGCTCTTCATGTGGGATAACAGTCTTGACATAAACCCGTATAGCGTGACGGGTACGGGGGCAGATACGATTGGTTTTTCAGCAACTCGCAAGTACGGACCGGGCGCTGCTAATGGATTCAACGAAGTTGTGTACTCGATCAGCACGCAAGTGGATGATGCCCAGCACG
>DAOWIM010000315.1 GCA_030640905.1 bacterium | reverse complement strand
TTGGTACTTTATCCGGGAAATTGCCGGGGTAGCTCAGTTGGTTAGAGCACCTGTCTGTGGAACAGGGGGTCGGCAGTTCAAATCTGCCCCCCGGTACTTTTTATTTAGAATCGCCGGTCAGTCATGAGATTTAGGGACACGCCGGCGGCGCAGGTCCCAGGGGGATTCCGAACAAGTAATCGACCAGGTAAGTAATGTCGGAGACAGTAATCTGCTCTTCAGCGTCTCCGTTCGCGTTAGCCTCTACCGGACATGGGGGGATCGGTCCGAGCGGCACTCCGAAGAGATACTCAATGAGAAACGTGATGTCGGATACGTTCACAGCATCCCACTGATCACCATTGACATTACCGCGGTTGCCGACACAGCAGCCATCCGTGATCTCTTCCACCACATAAGATGCCCACGGACAGAAATGACCCAGTGTGTGCAGCCAGTAGGAAAGGGCAGCCTCAACCATCGATGGCAGACCATCGCAAAGCTCAATCGACATCTCCGCCATTACCCATTGACCGGGTGAAAAATGCCAGTGCCAACTCAGATTATGACCGCCGTCGGTGGAGTCAATCGCTCCGTTGATGTGCAGGAAGCGCTGGTTCTCTGGTAGCTGCAACTGCCCTTCAATGGTTTCAATCACTGCGCCGTCGTTGGTGGCCGCTACGAAGTTCTCGGACATATCCGCCCCTCGGATTCCGAACTCGAAGAAGCGCCAGCCCTGGTGCTCTCCACTTTGGTTATCAGCGGCCGCAGTACAGGCAATCACCAACCACAAGACGAGCAGCACTTTCAACAATGATTTAAGCATCATCATTCCGTTGTGTCGTCGTTTCCTAAAGAATTATGACCACCCCTCACGGGCACGCTGGTGGCCTGTCCGTAATATAGCGATAAGCGCATTCTATGTGCAAGTGGCCTGCGATTGATTGGTGGTGATCCGGGACCGGCAAACCATTGGTCCTCCTATTTTGTAGCTTCAGACACAGTTGGTTTTGGCCGATAACAATAAGCATACGATTATACACATTGGAAACTTCTCGCAGAGAGAGTGGGCACATGATTGTAAACAGTACCAGTTATCCTCGGCCGGTGGCTACGGCTCAGACGAGTCCCGCCGACCTTGAAGACGATCTCAAACAATCCTCAGCGACAACCATTGACGCCGCCAAAGAGCCGGTTGGGACAGGCGATACGGTGACAATCGGGGCGGAAGAGGATTCGGTTGAGAATGATGACAAGGCCAGAGGGGTGTTGCGACTGTTACAGCAGGGTCACTTCAAGGGTGTTTCAGATGTACGCTTGCGCATCAATTTCCACGATCAGATCGCTGCTATGGAGCAGAGCCAGATGGCGGCGGCAGTGGCCGCCAGTGCTCCGTCTCTGGTCGAAGGGGTGCAGAGCGAGATTGACGCCCTTATCGGTTCGGATAACCTGACCGAAGATCAGTCGATAGCTGTTGCAGCGGCGGCAGAATCTTTCGCGGCGGTGGTGCCACAAGCAGTCGAGGAATTTGCAGGTGCGTCCGAATTTGTCAGTACGGTACGGGCTGCCTTTGATGAGTTCACCGCTGCTATTGATACCGCTCTGACAATCGTTTCCGAGCCGGAGCCGACCGAGCCCCCGCCGGTAGTCGATGATCCTGTGCCTGACGCAGTGGCTATTGAAACAGAGCCTCCCGCCACATCAGTGGAGACGCCAGCCGAAGAGATACCGAGTTTCTCAGCGGATGATTTTATCGCAGGCCTAATTGAGGCGTTCACGGCCGCTCTTGACAAGATCGAAGCTGATCTGCTTGCTACCAGCGCTTTGCCTGAGATTTCCGAACCAAATGGTCAGGGGCGAGCGTTCGAGAAATTCATGGCAATCTATGGTGAACTTCGCGCCGCTACCGTGACAGAACCACCTGCTGAACCCCCGATTGAGACGCCTACCGATCCGCCGTCGACGATCGACACGCTGGGCTGACGATTCGGGCGACTTGAATTTCCAGAGAAGATAACGGCCCCGTTGGTTTGACCGGCGGGGTTTCTTTTATGCTCCGAATGAGTAAAAAGTGACCGTCGCTTGCGACCCCATACGAGACAGATATCTTTGGAAACAAGTCGGCTACAATTTTGTCGAGCTTGACTTGGATCAAATGAATCCGCATACTTTTGAATAGATTAAGGCTTGTAAGCTGGAAGGTGAACACCCTTAGATCGAATTATGAAAAAGACGAAAAAAGATGATTCCATTTTTGAGCTATATGCTCATGAATACGATCTGATGACCTGTGCGGCAGGTCGTCGCGCTCACCACGAGCAGGAAGTGGCGGCAATGGTGGATCGGTTCAAGCCAGAATCTGTTCTGGATGCGGGATGTGCTACCGGGATGACGGCTGCCTTGTTCGCCGAACGAGGAATCCGGGCGGTGGGGATTGATCGGTCAAGCAACATGTTGAAGGAAGCCAGGCGCAAGTATGGGGACACATCGTTGCCAGTTGAGTTCCGTCTGGCACATTTTGAGAAGCTTCCCAAGCTACTGCACGGGAAATTCGATCTGGTTGCTTGCCTGGCCAACAGTATCAGCGGTATCGGAACGTTGAGCCGACTGCGGCAAAGCTTGAAGAATTTCTACGCGGTGCTGAAGCCGGGAGGTCATCTCGTGCTTCAATTGCTGAACTTCGCGGCGATCAAGGAGAATACCCTTTATCCAATCAAGACCACCAATCACTCCGGATTGATCTACCAGCGTTTCTCGGAGCGCAGGGGGAATCGATTCTATGTTTATGTTACGCGCTCAGACCTCAACGCCAAACCGCCCGGCTTGAAAGTGTTTCGCCATGAGTTTGATAGATTTACAGTTGACGAAATGATACGAGCTATGAAGTTCAGTGACTTCCGAGGCGTTCGCAAGTACGGTGATCTTTTTCTGGAGAAGACATTTTCGGCGAAAAGCCGCGACGTTGTAATCACCGGTCGGCGACCGGACTAAGCGTCTGATTGATCGTCCCGCAGTTGTTTTCAATTGACATATCGGTCATCGCGCCTATCTTAAGCCGCGTTATGCGAAGTATTCTTCTTCTGACAGCGATTTTGATCCTTCCGACGGCGGTCGTCCCGCAACAGGCTCCCTCTATTCCAAAAAGCAAAGACGTAACCACCTATCGTCCGATTGGTGAGACACGCCGGTGGACGTTCGTTACAGTGGATACCGTCCTTGGAGTTTTAGAGTCGAAAGTTGAGGAAAAAACAACTATCGGTGGCATCTCTGGTGTTCGCATTACCGAGAATTTGAAAGTCGATTTCAGCCGGATTGGGCATCAGTACCAAATTCATTCCGAGGGCGATATCTATGTGTCCAGGCAGGGTTACTATCTTGGTAGCGATGCCAAACTCTTTTTTGACCAACGCTCAGAGGAGATGAGTTTACGTCGTCGGGACGAACAGATAGAAGGTTATTACACGCGTGGGGGAGAGAGGGTCAACCAGTCGACGACGTTTAAGTCCGACGGTTTTGCAGTCTCGGGTTACTATGTCAATCGACTTGAACTCATGTTGGCGATGCGTGATATCAAAGTGGGGGACATAATAGAAGAGGAAGTCTTCGCACCGGGTGACATGTTGACCGGACGGGTACACGGAGAGGTTCGCGAATTCTCCTGGCAACAACTGCACAGTGGAGCATTCGACTCGGTTTTTATTATTGATATGGATCAGCCGCAACAGCAAGTCCTGTTTTTCACCAGAGATAAGAGGCTTGCCAAAGTTGTTTTTCCTGCTCAGAGGGTTCGCGCCTACCTTGATGCGGTGGAGCGTCCAGCAGAGCCTGCGCGAGTACCAAAGACTGCCGTCCCTACTGTTTCTATCGGACAACTGTCGCTGGCCTGGGCTTTCTACACAGTATTGGGTTTGGCAGTGGTTCTTTTTCTTAGTGGACGGGGATGGAAGCGTCCGGCAGTCTGGGGGGCGTTCGGAATTGGTCTGTGCGGATATCTGGTAGCGCGACTAACCCAAGTCCCGTTACAGGAATTTCTGATCGAGGCTGTTCTCATCCCGGGCCTGAGAGGCGGCGAATCGTTATTTACCCTTGGTCTATTTCCTGCCCTGGCCGGTGGTTTGGTTCAACAACTTCTGATCCTTGGGGGTGTTATCGGCACTTCGCGCGTAATGAAATTGCGAAAGGGCGACTGGATTCTGGCTGCGCCGTTTGTTGGCGCCGGGTTTGGTCTGTGCGAAGCGTGCTATCTGGCCATCGGAACGCATCCGTCGATCTTACTTTCGTGGGGTCTGGTGGAACGCGCGGTTTTCATCTTCGTGCACGCAGCTTCGGCGTCGCTTCTTGTCGGTAGTCTGAGCAATGAACGGAGAGCGTTGTTGCCTACGTTGCTGGTGTTGATCCTGGTCAACTCTTTGCTGCGGTACTTGCCGTTGTTTGTTCAGGAACGGGTAGTGCCGCTGGAAATGATGCACATCGTCTTCGCACTGACAGCTATGATTGTTGTAGGCTGGGCAGTTTTCCAGCGACGACAGACCACCTAATTACATATATCTCCCTATAGTATTATCGCCAGCTTCCCTGTCTGCACGTTACCGTTATTATCTTCGATAGTCCAGTAATAGAGTCCCGAAGAAACCATCTGCGTATTGCGTGTGATTAAATCCCACGTCTCATGGGATGCTGTAGAGTTGCTGAGGGGGACGTCGTGCTCAATCTCCCGAACCAGGTCGCCATCAAGCGAGTATATTCGGATAGTACATTGCGGTGGGAGATTGGCGAAGTGTATCCTTCGCAGGCGATCTTCCGAATTTTTACCATCAGGGAGATTTTCAAAGCCTTCTTGTGAATACTCCGAATCAATCCGATACGGATTGGGATAGACATATGTCTTCAAGCTTCCTGCCACAACTTCGTCGGCTGACGCAGCCGGATAGGCACTGATAGCGCCGATTGTCACCGAGGTCTCCAGTGAACCGAGGCCGGATGAGGGTGAGCCATAGTCGAAAGCTGTGACATTAACCCAGTAGGGTACTGTCGGTAGAAGATTTCTTATCGTGAACTCGTACTCAAAGAACTTGAAGTAACCATCTTCGGTTAGATCATCCGGGTCGGCATCTTCTGGAATCAGAGTTGTCGGACGAAGTTGCCCGGCATACTGCTCTGGCTTGTGGATGCCGTCGCTGGTGAATTGATAAGCATTGAAATCCTGAGGCTCGAAATAGAACATTGAGTCAGGGTAGCCAGGCGGTACGAACGGAGATGATCTGGAGTACGCCCCTGGGTCAAAATCGTCGCCATCGCACGTGGAACCGTAGAGACACTGCAACTGCCGGCGAGTGAACGGCTTTTCAAGCAACTGGTAACCGGCACCGCCAATTTTCTTTGTGTTCCAGACTATCTTGTTATAATCCTCCAAGTCGTATGAGGTAACCACCGAGTAGCTGACCGAGCGTTCATCCCGCGCGATATATACGCGGTAGCCCTCGAAATCGATCAGATTGGAGAAGAGATCGCGCGTAGTCTCCGACCGTTGTCCATTGAACCTGATATGTATTCCCCCCTCAAGTGGTGTAACCCACATCTTGGGAGCGGGGGGAGGTGAGGCACCCCGAAAATCCGGTACACCATCGCCGGTTATCCAGCACGTGTCTGAATCCAGGACGTTATAGACGTACTCCCACTGAATCGGATCGGTGTCCGGTATCGCCGTCGAATCGGTCAGGGCTGAATCTGAGACGCATATGAACATCTCACCGGAGTAACCATCGCTGTCGGTATCGACACCGGGGTTATCGTATATCCAGGAGGCCCAACGAGCGTTGGAACTCAACGAGTCAAAATGAAGATTCTGATAGAAGAGATCGGGACGGTCCGGCAGGTTATCCAGGTTGTTTATATCCTGGTGCAATTGCTCTCCGGCCAGATAAGACAGTGATATTGGTAGGATGTCCCCAGGGTTAATATCGAAAGGTCCGAAAGACAGCAGATACCGGGTGTCATAGCCAGTAGCAAATCGTGCAGCATAATCACCTGGATCGAGCCACAGTGTGTCGTCCGGTCCGCCCTTCATTGCTGTCTCAGACTGGTCGTAATCGAATTCCTGGTTGCGCATGATATAGTACTTGTTAGCATCGCCCTCGGGAGTACCCAGAAAACCTCCAAAATCGCGGAAATCTTCTTTCCAGCGGCCTTTGTTTGCCTGCTCACGCGGTCCAAAATCGAAAGCAGATGCTCCATTGCTGATCCACCAGTTGAACGACACATCCAACTCTTCGGCAGGGGTCCGTACTATCTTGGTAGCCGTGACGTCGCGAGCCTGCCCGAGTTTGTTGAAGTCACCGTCGTTGTCGGCAATCCAGGCAGTGTTGACTTCGTTTACGTACTCACACTTCTCGCAGTAGGCCGGTGAGGTATGGACGAATCCACAGATGTCGTCGGTCCAGCCACTGGTACTATTGCAGTCAAAGCAGACATCGGCATCGACATAGACACCCATATAGACATTTTCCAGCGGGCGGTGACCGATATTTCGAATCTTATAGTCGAAAAGCACCAGGTCTTCAGCATATGAATACGACCAGGCGTAGGATGCCTGAGTAACCTCAATATTAAGGGGAACGTGAGGCCGACCGGAAACAACATCGAGCTCCATGCCTTCAGTATGAGTGTCACTATACGTGCAAATGTAGTCTTCTTCTGAAATTGCTCCTTCGTACTCGGGTTTGGACGGGTCAATTATTGACCTGTAGATCATGTCGCCAAAGGGAGATTCATCGGGAGCCATTTCGCGCGCGAAATTCCAGCCATCAGCACCAACTGATACCAGGGTATCTCTCCCTACCACCGCGCCAATCCAAAAGGCGCCTGCAAACAAGTATTCGACATTGGAACCTTTGGGGTACTCGCAGGAGGAGACGCCACCTCCGGTGAAGCAGTCGACTCGCTGGGCGACAGTGAAGCCGAGGCCGAAAGTGCCGTTATTGTTGACGGCCAGTTCAATTTGACCGACCCGGTGTCCGGCCACGCAGTGGGCCGGAGCGCCGACTGTCGATGAGCCGCCTCCAGGAAGTTTGCCGGGGTCAATGTCGATTTCGGTTCGAGCATATGTCTGACTGCATGTCGATATCAGCAACAAACTTGCGACAATGAGGATTTGTCTATTATAGATCATTCCATTTCCTAACCGTTTCAGAGTATATCTTTCTACATACAATGACTCAAAAGCAAGTTAGTTTGTCAAACGAGAATAGTCAACTTATTTGGGCGGAAGACCCACCGCTGTGACAGGCGGACGCGGCAATCTTGTTTGGTAGGGGCGACGATTGCGATACCGTCGCCCCTGCAGATTAGTACTGAAAGCATGGCGTCACGGGCGGTGGGCCGAGTGGAATGCCGAATAGATAATTGATGAGATAAACTACATCAGACATGTTGACCGTCCCCGAGCAGTTGCAATCACCCATCAGCCGATCCGGAACCGGTTCCGGGCCACCATGAAACAGGTAATCTTCGATGTAAATCAAATCTGAAATGTTGATCGTACCTGAGTTGTTGGCATCTCCTCGTGAAACCGACAACAGGGCACGGAATGCATTTGCCAGCCCGTAACCGTAGTAGTTGTCCTTTCCCGGTGTATCGTAGAGCGGATCGCCGATCTGATCGACCGCCGAGTACCACAGTATATCCCGTATCACAAGAAGCCGCTCGACTGGATCTTCCATGTCCAGATAATCCGGTCTTCGGCTTAGCACTAAAGCCACAATCGCCGCGACCTGTGGCGCCGCCGCCGATGTGCCGCCGAAGGAACATACGTAATCGAAAGCGCCTGCCGGGCAGTTCACATCAATGAATTCGTCCCAGTCTACCCAATATAGCGGATTGTAGCCCGCAGAATCCGTCAGGTCGAGAGTATAGACTCCGGGTGTTGCTGGCCAGAGACACCCGGACGGGGCTACCAGATCGAGCCAGTAACCATAATTACTGTAATTCCAACGCTCGCCATTCTCTTGCACAGCGCCCACGGCAATTGTATGCATGGAATTGGCGGGGAAGCCAACGGCTGATTTGCTTTTGTTGCCAGATGAAAAAACCGGTATGACACCAGCCCCTGTAGCAACGCCAAGAGCATCGGTAACAACCGGCCAGTTATACGAAGCATCCCAGCTCCAGGACCCGTTGATTACGTGGGCGCCGTTATCAGTTGCGAATTCAATCGCATGAGCACAGATTGAGGGCATACCGAACGAAAACGTATCAACTCGCGGATAGACCCAAGGCGAAGCCCCATAATCATCAAATATTTTCAATCTCATCAACTTACAACCGGGAGCAATTCCGGCTATACCAAAGCCGTTGTCAATATCCCCCGAGATTATCCCGGCCACACACATGCCGTGAGCCTGGTGAGAATCCGGGGCGGGTCGGGGATCGTCGTCTGGCTGCAACACCCAGTGATACTCTTTGCAGTAGGCACACGGTCCACGAAATCATAGCCCGCCGTGAACTTTGATGGATTCAGGTCTTCGTGAATATCCTGAATGCCGTCGTCAAGCACAGCCACCACAATGCCTTCAACCCCGGTAGTTATTTCCCATGCTGTTTCGGCGTCTATGTCAATGTCGGCATGCTGGCTATTTTTTAGGTAATACTGGTTGGGGAAGTAGGTGTCATTGGGCGTAAAGTCGAGAAAGTCGTAAACAACCAGATCAGGATGGGCGTACTTGAAAAGCCCTGTCTCATATAATCTGTTTGCCGCTTCCAGAGCTGAGGATCGGGATCGATCGGTTGTCTGCAGAACGATAATTCCGCCACTGCTCTCGCTGACAATTTTAAGTCCCGGCGCACTTAACATTAACCTGGCTTCATTCTCCGAGGCCTTGTCTTTAATTTTGACAACAAGCTGATTGTTGGGGTAACAAAGAGCGCCACTGGTACTGGCGTACACCGGCAGAGCTTCGGCAACCATTTCGTGGTTCACTAACGTGTCGATCAAAGCGGTGAGATTGCTCCTGTCGCTGACGCGGACTATGTCGTAGCCGAAGACTCCGGGGCGTGGAGAACTAACCTTGTCTAACTGGTTGACGTCCGACGTCAGCAGCGACCAGTCTTCGCGCGAATACTGATCACTCAGCCTGACCACTACCAGACTGTCAACTTCGTTAAGTATCACCGGCCCCTTATCTCCATAATAGTACGTTGAGCTATGGAGACACGGTGCGCCAAGCGCCAGCATTAGCACACATACAGAAATGAACGTTTTCATGGAACCTCCTTTTGATGATAAGTTATGCTGCTCCCTTTACTCTCGCATATTTACATATTACATGTAGCCCATACGCTGTCGCCCCCTAAATCTCTTCCCCAATGGTAAAAAAGACCGGCAGTCTTGGCCACCAGGGCTCAAAAACATTGGTGGCCAGTCCGGTGTTCAGATCATACCTCAATAGCGCCAGGTCCATTGAACCGGTCGCCAAAAGATTATTCCCATCCGGTGTAATGGCCATAGCGGCCACATCGACGCTTGTTCCGCCAACAATGGTGGAGTAGTAGCTGATCACCGCATCATCCGGAACACTATAGACCCAGATAAGGTTACTTCCGTACTGCCCCGAAAAGAGGCGCCCCGGATCACATTTGTATACAAACTTTCCGTCATTGCTGCGAGCGAAGTTGCCATAAGGCTGGGTTTGAGGCAAGACTTGGATAACCTCCCGTGCGATCAGATCATAGATGAAAGCTCCTCCCGACAGAAAATACAACCGGTCATACTCCGGCACCACGAGCATGCTTGAGACGGCCACCCCTCCAATTACCAGCGAGTCGGCTACCTCCAGATTCACGTAGTCAATAATATGTATAACGGAGTCGTATTCCGATCCGTACACCAGACCGTTTATGGTGTCGATACATTCAAACGCGTAGTTACATGCAAACTGCACGTGGCCCGTGAATTCGTAGCTGTCAGGATCAAACACGTGAACCCCGTACCCATCAACCAGAATGCCAAGGTTCCGTGACGCATCAAAAAACAAATCGCCGATCACATCAAGGGTTGTGTCCACACTCAGATCGCTTGTGTTGTACACAACGGTGTGGTATGGACCGATATTTGGCATATAGAGCTTCTCACCGCTCGGAGTAGCATGTATCTGAATGGGGTTAGTATTCAGACTGACCGAATCAATGATGGTGTCGGCCGGAATGTCCAGTGTGTATAGCCATACGCCGTGCTCGATTCCGTCGGTCACTACCACGTAGACTTTGTAATGTTTTTCGGTCTCGGTGGGTACTTCCGGACAGGTCGGGCAATCATCACAGCCACATGCTACGAGACAAACGACAACAGCCACACTAATTACTATTGAAAGATGTTTCATCATATCTCTTCCCCGATTGTGAAGAAGAGCGGTACTTTCGGCCAAAAGGGCGCAAATACATTGGTGGCCAGTCCGGTGTTCAGATCATACCTCAATAGCGCCAGGTCCATTGAACCGGTCGCCAAAAGATTCTTATCATCCGGTGTGAGCGCCATGTTGGCTACATCAATATAGTGGTAGCCCTGTGAGTCATTGACAAGAGTGGAATAGTAGCCGATCACCGAATCATCCGGAACACTGTACACCCAGATAAGGTTACTTCCGTACTGACCGGAAAAGAGACGTCCCGGATCACATTTATACACATACCTCCCGTCGCTGCTACGGGCGAAGCTGCCGTACGGTTGAGATTGAGACAAACCGAGGGTGATTTCCCGTTCGGCCAGATCATATATGAAAGCTCCTCCCGACAGAAAATACAACCGGTCATACTCCGGCACCACGAGCATACTGGAGACGGCCTTCCGTCCTATTATCAGCGAATCAACTAACTCCAGATTCACATAGTCAATGACATATACAATTGAGTCGTATTGCGATCCGTAGAGCAAGCCGTTTATAGTGTCGATACATTCAAATGCATAGTTGCATTGAAACGGAAGGTGACCCCTGAATGCGAAATCGTCGGGTTCAAACAGGTGAACGCCATCAGCATCGACCAGGATGCCAAGATTCCGTGAGGCATCGAAAAACAAATCGCCGGCCAAATCAAGGGTTGTATCCACACTCAGATCGCTGCTGTTATATACAACGGTGTTGGGTCCCCCAATGTTGAGCACATACAGCTTCTGACCGCTCGGAGTGACGCGGATATACATAGCGCCAATTGAAAGAGCGGCCGAGTCAATGATGGTGTCGGCCGGAATATCCAGAACGTATAGCCACGAGCCGTGCTCAATTCCGTCGGTCACTGCCACGTAAACTTTGTAATGCTTCTCGATCTCGGTTGTTTGCTCCGGGCAGGTCGGGCAATCATCACAACTTGCCGCCAGAAAACTTATGAACCCCAGTAGACATAGAAACGTAGTTGCCACCTTCATGATATTATCTCCCTGTTATAGCCTTAGCACGATCCCTAAGCTGTTTGTTCCACATAGAAGTTTACCCCAATTGCATTATCATTATACCAATCCGAGACAAACGTGTCAAGTCATTTTTACTAAAGACTCACCGCAGCGCGGCCCGAGCGTCCATCAATCTGAACGGTAAGCGGGGAGGTGAGGCGGCGGTGCATAACAAAATGGGAATTCCGCGTAACCGTCTCCTGGTGTAACCGATCCCATCTGATGAATCCGTTACCGGCATTCTCGTTGACAGTCAAGTAGCCAATCCGGAATGAGACGAGATTCTGCATGAAATGCGTTCCAAAAGATGGGTCCGGACAGAAATCCCCATACCCCGCTTCAACGATGACGGCGGCGTGTGATATCTGATCCCACACTACCGGTATCCCGAGCCACCGCTCCGAACTGCCCCATCGTCCCGGACCAATCAACAAATAGCGGCGGTCTTCATTTTTGAGTGTTTCGTTGAGGTGACCTATCTCCTCGGCAATTCGTGGAGTTTCGGAACGATCAAAGCTCTCCGGGTTGACAAAGATGATATCGTAAATCGTCTGATCCGATATGTTGCCGAGGGCGCGATTACTGGAGACTATCAAGTCAGATTGATCATTATCGTCGACTGAAATTGTCGCAAGGTCGTTGTCTTTGGCCATTGGGCGGATCTGCAGAAAATTAAACTGGTGTGGTCGAGACGGATCATCGCTTAGATTGGCGGCTACTTCAATGTCCACCGGGCAGTTGAGTCCTTCGCTACCCATCTTTAGTAGAAAGCTCATAATCTCAGCCAGCGGCATTACTCCAGACTTGAGGATCGGAGCGAATGTGACAACCTTGACACCATCGGCACGCACGCCATCGTAGATGCGATCATTCTCGGCAGAGTAGGTGGAACATACCGACGCCAGAGTACCGTCCTTGTCTGCTTGGGTGATTGGCAGCCGAGCCAGGTTTTGATCGTTGGCCATCTGCGACCCAAAATCGGGCCGCATCATGTCGATGGCATAAAACTCGCGCTGGGAATGATCCAGCAGGTCTTTGGTTGTGGGAAACTGAGAGAGTCGTCCTGGCTCACCGGGTGAAAACCTGAGACAATTAAGGCCATCAACAATTGTCTTGCCCAGCCCAAGCGCCGCGTAGACAATTCCGTCCTCGGGTCTGGTGTCGTGAGTCGTGTAGTAGTTGTATGAGAGGCCGACACCGGAAAAACTTGGGTAGAAGTGTGTGCCATGAAGGCGACCAACGGCCTGTTGGATGATGACCGCCATCTTTTCTTCCTCGACACGGTTCCCGCAGGCATCGTGATAGGCTTTTGCATTCTTGAAGTACGTCGATGCAAACACAACTTTGATAGCCGTGGTGAGTTGACGCAGGCGGATCTCTTTGCGGGCATCGTTGTTCAACAGCATGTGCGTTTCATAGACACCAGCGTACGGCTGGACGTGCGAGTCTTCCAGCAACGATGATGACCGCACCGCCAGAGGGTAATCGAAAACGTCAAGCAACGCTTCAAGATCGGCGATAACATCGCGGTGAAGCTGCCCTTCGGTAAACTTCTTTGCAATTTCATCGTCAGAAAGATCGCTCAGGCCGATTTCAAGCAGGTGGTTTTTGCTGACGAAGTCATCGAAAATATCGGTTGTCAGTATTACCGTCGGCGGTACTGTCAGTGTTACGCCTTCGAAGAAATTGTACAATTTGTAGCGATGAATCAGAGCGTTGATGAAAGCCAGACCACGTCCCTTGCCACCGAGCGAACCAGCTCCGAGGCGAACAAAATCACTCTGCTGATCAAACCGGCGTCTGGAGAAATCGCTGACTAAGCCCAGTTGCTTTTCGTGGCGGAAGCTCTTGAAAGTGTCGATCAGGTAGCGTCTCAGAGAAGTAGTGTCATGAAACTCGGAGACTTTCTTGGGACGGAGTCGGGATGCGAGATCAAACTCGGTGCGGGCCATCAGCCAATTGGAAAAGTGGTTTCGGTGTGCGTGGTGGAGCAGCGAGTTCTCATCGACATGTTCCAGACACTTCTCCATCGATTTGAAATCACTCGCGCTGGCGATCCAGGTGCCATCGGGCAGCAGAAATTCAAAGTCGCCAAAACCGAAGTGTTCCAGAATGAATGCTCGAAGGTCCTGGTGAAGAGTCGGTGAATGTTTATAGACAAATCCGACATTCTCGTCGTGAGCAATCTGTTCGTTGGATCGGTCCGATGATTGCATGATAATTGGAATGTCGGGAATGGTGGCGTGCACCTTGCGCACAAGTTTCAGGCCAGCTTCTTCATCAAGCGCTTTTTCTCGCGGAAATCGAAAGTCGGAGATGATCGCCAGCAGATACTTGGAGTATTGCTCGACCAGCTTCTCAGCTTCTTCAAATGTTGTTGCCAGGAGAATTTTCGGGCGGGCTCGCATTCGCAGCAGTCGATCGGTCAGGTTCAGCCCTTCAGCCATCAGGCCGCGTGTCTGCTGCATGATTTCGGTATATAGCAACGGTAGATATGATGAGTAGAACCGAACCGAGTCCTCCACCAAAACAATAACCCGCACGCCGACCAACGCTGTGTCGTTGCGAACATTAGCCGTGTCCTCCAGCAGCTTGATAATGGCCAGCAGAATTCGAACATCGCCGGTCCACATGAAGCAACCGTCGATAACGCCCGCCATTTTTTCTGTAGAGAGCGCCTCAAGGTCTCGCTGGTCGTAGGCAAGATGGACTACTGCCATTTTTGGGCGTAGCGTTTTGGCTTGCTGACCGAACGACGCAACATCAATCTCGCTGACTCGTTTGAAAATGATGACCAGATCAATATCGCGTTCTTCGATAATTTTCAGCGCTTCGGCGGCGTTGGAGGCACGGAATACGTGGGGCGTAATGGTCAGGTTCAGCTCGAGGTACTCGTGATAGATCAAGTCGGTAACATGGCCATCTTCTTCCAGGACGTAAGAATCGTACAGACTTGCAACCAGCAGGATGTGTTTGACTCGGAACTGCATCAGGGAGTCAAACTTCATGAACTTCGATTCAAAATGCCGTAGTTGCGGTTCTTTCTTCATAATCAAAGCCTGTCAATAGTGCTGGTTTTTATGTGAATATATTCAGATCGGAGATTCAGTCAAACTAAATTGACCGGCACAAAAAAAGTGGAGCGAACATAGTCGCTCCACTCGCTATTGGTAACAATGGTTACTTTAGATCAGACAGCACCCTGATCCAGCATCGCGTTGGCAACCTTGAGGAAACCGGCGATGTTGGCACCATTGACGTAGTTGCCCGGCGTGCCGTAAGCCTCGGCAGCTCCCATACAGGCTTCGTGGATGTCAACCATGATGCGGTGTAAGTGTTTGTCAACTTCCTCGCGCGTCCAGGAAAGACGCTGAGAGTTCTGCGACATTTCCAGGCCGGAGACAGCTACACCACCAGCGTTGGCGGCTTTGCCCAGTCCGTACAGTACTTTGGCGGCGAGGAATACTTCGACCGCTTCGGGAGTGGACGGCATATTGGCACCTTCAGAGATACAGACGCAACCGTTCTTGACCAGCGTCTTGGCATCTTCCTCGTTCAACTCGTTCTGGGTAGCAGAGGGGAGAGCCACGTCGACCGGTACCGACCAGACACCGGCACCTTCAAAGTACTTGGCTGATTTGAATTTGTCAGCGTATTCTTTGATGCGGCCGCGACGGACGTTTTTCAGGTCCATCACGAAGTCCCACTTCTCACCAGAGATGCCGTCATCATCAACAATGTAGCCGGCGGAGTCAGAGAGAGTAACGACCTTGCCGCCGAGTTCGTTAACCTTTTCGGTGGCGTACTGGGCGACGTTTCCAGAACCGGAAACCGAAACTCGCTTGCCGTCAAACGATTCGCCACGAGTCTTGAGCATTTCTTCGGCGAAGTAAACCGCGCCATAACCGGTAGCTTCCGGACGAATGAGGCTACCGCCCCAGCCAAGTCCCTTGCCGGTCAGAACGCCTTCAAAGGCGTTGCGCAACTTTTTGTACTGGCCAAACATGTAACCGATCTCGCGGCCACCAACACCAATATCACCGGCCGGGATGTCGGTATTCGGTCCGATGTGGCGGAATAGCTCGCTCATGAAAGCCTGTGTGAAACGCATAACTTCGATGTCTGACTTGCCTTTTGGGTCGAAGTTCGAGCCGCCCTTGCCGCCGCCCATCGGCAGCGTCGTCAGAGCATTTTTGAAAACTTGTTCAAAGCCGAGGAATTTCAGGATGCCGAGATTGACACTCGGGTGAAAACGCAGACCGCCCTTGTACGGGCCGATGGCGCTGTTATACTCAACACGGAAACCGCGATTGACCTGCATGACGCCACGATCATCAACCCACGGTACACGGAACATGATGACACGTTCCGGTTCGATAATTCTCTCGAGAATTTTTGCTTCCTTGTACTCGGGATGTTTATCCATCACCGGCGCGAGGGAAGATACTACCTCGTGAACAGCTTGATGGAACTCCGGCTGAGCAGGATTCTTGGCCTTGACATCGGCCATGATTGTGTCAACAAAGTTCGACATTGTTTTGTACCTCAACTGATTTTGGAATTAATGGTTCCTATACTCACAAATATGACAAGAGAAACAACTCACTTCTTTGACGTCATAAGTTGCGGCATAGATACCGCCTCCGCCCTGCGATGTCAAGACCCGGTTGTGGTTTATTTGTGTGATTGAGAGAAAAGTCGAATGCGGTAAGGTCGCCGAAAATGCCCACCAGAGGTTTTACAACGATTCGCCGCAGCCCCCACGCTTGGATCAACCTGCCGACGAGCAGCCTCCGCAGCCGCTTTCGGCGCAGCCACCACCAACGGTGACCGTGAAGCCGCTCCGGCCCTCATGAGTGACAAAGTCGACATTAATGGCGCCGCGGTCGGTAAGGAACTCCACCAGCGATGGATCGACATAGAAATCGATCTCGGAACTATTCAACTTGCTCAGATTGTCGATTGACTCATCCAGAGTCATCCCCAAAACGGGGCCACCTCAGCCGTGTCCCTGAAAATAAATTACCAGATGTTTGCCTGTCGCTTGCTCGGTAGCCAGGATTGTTTTGAGTTCTTTTTCCGCCGCTGGAGAAACTTGTATCATCGAAATATCCTTCTTTTTTTCAATTAGACGCCAAGTATAGCAAAATGATTCGGATTTTCCAAAGATTTGTGCATCCAATACCACGATCAACGCGAAAAAGACTTGCCTCCGAACTCCTTAGAGGCCATTTTTCTTAGGCTAAGAAATGTTAAGTTCAAAGCCGATATATAATTGCATGGCACTTTCTGAGGATAGATAAACAGATGTCGCTGACTTTATGCCTATATGAAGATAGTCGGTTCAGACAATTCCTTCCAGCTACGTTCCTCAGGCCGATCTATACGTTAAGGCCGGGCGTTTTGACTTTGTTTGAACGGGCGACCTACCAGTTTCCGGAGGCGGAAATCTGTTTTGCTGCCCGCGAGGATGTTGCGGCCATGACTGCCGGACAATATCCAAAGTACCCGGTTAATATCATTAAGCGGGGAGAGGGTGATGTTCTTTTTGCCAATGGCAGGATCAGAGAATACGGTAATCTGGCAGAGTTGGTGAAATCAGCCACGATCTCGACAGTCTTCCAGAACAATGGTGTGGTGGTGGCGGTATTTTTAAAAGGCGATCTGGCGACATCGTTACCTGCGGTCGCGAGTCCCGATATGTATGCAGATATCATCTCCCGGCAGGCGGCAAAGATTCCGACCGTCCCAACTACGGCCACTATGTACAACTACTGCTTTGACCTGATGAATGATATCGAAAAGGCGCTGGTTGACGATCTCACCCACTTTGGGCCAACCCTGCCCGCCCCGGCCAATGTTCATCTTCACGACGGTGTATCTCTGATAAATGACGAGAGCATTTTCCTCGGCAATGACATCACGATCTACTCCAACGTGGCGATAAATGCTGAACCCGGTCCTGTTTATATCGGAGCCAATTGTCGGATCGAGTCGGGAGCAGTGATAACCGGACCTGTTTTCATAGGAGCCAATTCAGTTGTGGCGGCGGGACATATTGCCGGAAGTTCGATTGGACACACCTGTCGCATTGGAGGGGAAGTGGAAGCGTCGATATTTCATTCGTATGTCAACAAGCACCATGCCGGGTTTATTGGACACAGCTGGGTCGGGTCGTGGGTGAATTTTGGCGCCATGACGACCAACTCCGATTTGAAAAACAATTACTCGCCGATACGGATGTCCATCGATGGTCAGCAGGTCGATACCGGGTCGATCAAGGTCGGTTCGTTCATTGGAGATCACACCAAGTTTGGTATTGGTACGTTGCTCAATACAGGAATCAATATTGGTGTGTGCTGCAACATATTTGGCGGCTCGCTGGTTACCGACAAAGAAGTGCCGTCGTTTAGCTGGGGTAGTTCGGGATCATACCAGCAGTATGAGTTTGAGAAAGCAACCCAGACCGCCCACCGGAGCGCCGAGCGAAGAAACACAACTATCAGCGATGCCGAGATTGGTCTGTTGTATTCAATTTCCAGGGGCGAGATTAAGGACGCCGGGACGATTGATTTTGATACGACGTAAACTATATAAGACATCAACTAAATGATACACCAACTTACTGAATCAGCATTGATGTCAAAGGAATGATATGCCGGAACTTCGAAAAGACCCGATAGTAGGACGCTGGGTAATAATCTCAACCGAGCGCGGCAAACGGCCGACTTCGTTCTCCGCAGTTTCCAAACGTGTGGCCGCCCGTATGTGTCCGTTCTGTCCCGGGCAGGAAGAAAACACGCCGCCGGAGATATTTGCTCACCGTCGACCTGACAGCGAGCCTAATCGTCCCGGCTGGAACCTGCGCGTAATTCCAAACAAGTTTCCGGCGCTGATCGTCGAGGGTAAGCTCAACCGTGAGCCGCAGGGTATCTATGATAAGATGGACGGTGTCGGAGCGCACGAGGTGATAATCGAGACAGCCGACCATGCTGTTGATCTTGTCGATATGACCGACGAAGGCGCCCGCGACGTTTTCTGGGCGTATCGTGAACGGATGATGGATCTGGAGCGTGACAGTCGGTTGAAATATATCCTGATTTTTAAGAATCACGGTGAGGCCGCCGGTGCATCGCTGGAGCATTCGCACAGTCAGTTGATCGCTACCCCGATTGTCCCCAAGCGCGTCTCTGAGGAAATTGATGGCGCGCGTCGGTATTTCGAGTTCAAGGAGCGGTGTATTTTTTGCGATATCGTCCGGCAGGAACTTCAGGATCAGGTTAGAGTCGTGAAGGACTATGATGCTTTTGTGGCTATCGAGCCGTTTGCTCCTCGCTTTCCCTTTGAGACCTGGATCATTCCCAAGATGCACCAGTCGAGCTATCTGGAGTTATCCGATGCCGAACATCTGACGCTGGCTCGTGCTTTCAAGGATACGCTGGCCCGGATAAAGATCGCGCTTAACGATCCGCCGTTTAACTACATTTTGCACACGCGACCAGTCTCACGTGAACATCAAGAGTATTTCCACTGGCATTTTGAGATCATTCCGAAGTTAACAAAAGTAGCCGGTTTCGAGCGCGGGTCAGGATTCTATATCAATCCGACAGCGCCGGAGGAAGCGGCTGCTTATCTGAGAAGCATAGATACTGCGGATCTGGCAAGATTCCGCCAAAGCGAACCTGCAGAATCAGAGAAATAAGATGAAAATTGCAATTGTAGCATCCGAAGCTGCCCCTTTCGTCCGCACCGGCGGTCTTGGTGATGTCATTGGCGCTCTACCCGCCGCTCTGAGCAGGCTGGGACACGAAGTGAGAGTTCTTCTACCTCGCTATGGCTCGATTGACGGCGACCAGCACAATTTGGTTCGTCTCGATGTAATCTCCGAGGTTGAGGTCAATGGTCGTTTGCAACCATTGACAATCGACCGGGTGAAGATAGGTCGGTCATCGCTTGAGTATTGGTTCCTCGGTAACGAACTGTATTTTGGTCGGGACGAATTGTATATCGATCCAGCTACCGGCAAAGAGTTTGAGGATAACGACGATCGATTCCTCTTTTTCAATCGCGCCGCTATGGAAGCGCTTGAGAAAACCGGCTTCATTCCTGACGTTATTCATGTGCACGATTGGCAGGCTGGTTTGATACCGGCCTACCTCAAAACGATTTGCGCCGACGAGCCGGTGTGGTCAAATACGCGGACCGTCCTGACGATTCACAATCTGGCGTATCAGGGTGTATTCGAGGCTGAGAGGTATGACAAGCTTGGTCTCCCGCAGGAACTGTTCTACGCCGCCGGTCCTTTTGAATTCTATGGGAAAGTCAATTTCCTTAAAGCTGCCATTCATTATGCAGACAAAGTCTCAACCGTTTCCGAAAAGTATGCGCAGGAGATTCAGACAGACTCGGAACTCGGATGCGGTCTCGATGGTGTGCTTCGTGATCGCTCCAGCGATCTGACTGGCATTCTCAACGGTGTTGACTATAGTATCTGGTCGCCTTCGCGCGATACGGCGATTCCATTCAACTACCATCGTGCCAATCTCGGCGGGAAGAGGGATTGCAAAGTCGAACTGCTCAACGCAGCCTCGCTTCCAATCCGCTATCGCACGCCACTGATTGGTATGATCACCCGACTGGCCGACCAGAAGGGGTTGGATTTGCTGACTGAGGTGGCCGATGACCTGTTTGCTCGCAACCTCCAGATGAT
The DNA here is from genome assembly GCA_030640905.1 of bacterium. Classification (GTDB taxonomy): domain Bacteria; phylum Zixibacteria; class MSB-5A5; order GN15; family FEB-12; genus DAOUUR01. The sequence continues at coordinate 59 of DAOWIM010000315.1, read as the reverse complement.
TGTGCTGGGTAGCGGGGATGAAAAATACCACCGCCTGCTGGGGGAACTGGAAGAGAAAT
>DAOWIM010000136.1 GCA_030640905.1 bacterium | reverse complement strand
GTGTTTTCGGCCAAGACGCTGTAGTTCATCAATGTTGCCACTTCGGTCTCGACCGACCGCATGATCGTAACCGACAATCAATTTAGCCATCCCGATCCGCTCAATGAGAATCTGCTCTACGAACTGTTCGCCGCTCATATTCATCAGGTCGGTATCGAATGGCAGGGTCAGCACTTTGCCATGGAAGAAATCGGGAATGAATCTGGCCTTCTCGGTAGCTGTGGTCAACAACATCGGAACATTTTCGGGCGTGACGACCGTCCGCGGGTGGGGATCAAATGTAACGAGCACTGGTAGTAATCCCGACTGTTCGCTATCGGCCTGAACACGTCGAAAAATCTCCTGATGCCCGAGATGGATACCGTCGAAGGTACCAACCGTGACCACCGCCTTCCTCTGGCCGGGACTGGGGAATGACTGAATACCTGTAAAGAACTCAGCAGTCAATTCAATACCCTGACATAAGTAAACAGTTTGGACTTACCATCTTTGTCGCGAAAGGCATCGGAGTCGGCATCGGCGGTCCCCACCGCCAGAACCTGGCCAGAGGCATCCTTCATCGATATCGTATCGCCGGCTGCAAACGTCCCTTCGACCTTGATAACATCCTTTACCCTGACATCTCGTCCGGAGAGAACCAGTTTTCGGAAGTCATTGTCTATCCGAAAAGCTGAAAACGGCAGAACGCGATCATAGCTCAGCAGGTGCTTGGTAAGCGTTCCGTTGGCGTGATATCGCTCGACCTCATCGATGGAAATTGCACTGTCGATTGACAACGCACCGACCGAACTGCGTCGCAACTGGGAGAGATAGGCGCCACAACCGAGGTCCTTACCAATATCGTTGGCGAGACTGCGTATGTAAGTACCTTTGGAGCAACTGATGCGAAAAGAAAGATTCGGTTTCTCGTACTTGATCAGACTGATTTCTTTGATCTCGATTTCACGAATCGGCGGCTCAACCTCAATGCCTTCCCGAGCCATGTCGTAGAGCCGTTGACCATCAACCCGGACAGCCGAATAGGCCGGTACCTGCTGCTGTGTCACGCCGAGATAGCCATCAAGAAATACCTGTGCCTCCGCTGCGGTCATATCGGGAGCGAGCATCGGCATCTCGTCTTCATAGACGCCCTCACCGTCAAACGTCCGAGACCGCTGCCCCAACCGCACCTCGGCTTCGTACACTTTTCCCATGTCAGTCAGGAATCTGGCAATCTTTGTTCCTCGCCCCATACAGACGACCAACAGTCCGGTAGCTCGTGGATCAAGAGTTCCGGTGTGGCCGACCCGTCGCTGCATGACGGCGTGTCTCACCTTGGCGACGGCATCGTGGCTGGTGATGCCGCAGGGTTTGTCCAACAGCAAAATGCCATTGTAAAATTTATGGCGATTACCCATCAACAGCCTCTTCAAGCATTTTGATAATCACCTTTCTGCTATCCTGTAACCCTCCCTTTAGAGTACAACCCGAAGCTTTGATGTGCCCGCCACCTCCAAAACGAGCGGCCAACTCGGCAACATTGATTCCATCCCTTGACCGGAACGAGACACGCGTGGTTTCCGGTCCAGCCTCTTTGATCAAAGCTCCCACCCGAACGCCTTTGCTGAAGAGCGCAAAATCGACCAGACCATCAGAATCCGATTCTTCGGCGCCTGATGACTGCAGCATGTCACGGGTCAGATTAAGCAGACAGATAGCTCCGTCACGATGAAACTCAATACTATTGAGAACCTTCCCGATCAGTCTCATGGCGGATGGGCGCATGTTGTAATAAACGCTGTCGCATATCTTTTGCGGGTCGGCACCCGCCGCAACCAACTCGCTGGCTATCTGGAAAGCTTTTGGTGAAGTAGAACTGAATCGGAACCTTCCCGTGTCTGTCAGGATAGCCGTATAGATCTGCTCGGCGGTGGCGGTGTCAATCCGGTAACCCGGCACCGCGATCAGGTCGTAAATCATCTCACCAACCGAAGAAGCTCCCGGATCAATCCAATTGACGTGCCCAAATTTGTCGTTGTCCGCATGGTGATCTATGTTGATGATTGTCGTATCTTCCCCGATAAGCGACCCCACCCGACCGGCACGATCAAGATTGGGACATTCCAGTACAATCGCCGTGTCGATATTCCCAGCTATGACGAAGTCATCAATTGCTACTATACTCTCGGAACCTTGCAGGAAACGATACTTATCCGGAAGTGCCGAGTCACGCAGCGAGACAACATCCTTGCCGAGCCACCTGAGATACGAAGCAAAGGCCAGTTGCGAGCCGATAGCATCGCCGTCAGGATCAATATGCGAAACCACCAGCACCCTGACGCTCTTTTTCAAGAGATCGTTTATCTCCGCCTGGAGAGCGCCGACATTACCCATTGTCTGGCTACTCATGATCATCGGTCCTCACCTGATTGAGCAGCTTCTCGATTTTCATACCTTCCTCAATAGAGGGGTCAAACTTGAAATGGAATTCCGGGATGCGTCGTACATGCAGTCGCTTCCCCACCAGTCCACGCAATTTTCGGGCATTCCGTGCCAGAGCTTCAACAACCGCCTCTCGGGTCTTTTCATCGCCAAGAACGGAGTAAAAGACCGTAGCATAACGCAAATCGCCACTCAGGCGTACGTGCGTGTAAGTAATCATCGCCGGGAAGTCATCCCGCAACTCCGTCTGCGTAACCTCCGAAATATCCCGGAGAATCTGTTCGCCCAATCTGTCGGATCTTCTAAACTGTCTCATTTGTTCTATGCTGTCTCGGTCGAGTAATCGCTGAGTACTACGGTTGAGTCGGTCTCAATCCGGTTGATCAATTTTGAGGCGACCTGATGTCCAAAACTGGAACTGTTTGATACAATCGCTACCCCAATAATGGCCGACCGGTAGATGTCATTATCGCCTACCTCGGCTATCGAAATATTGAACTTATTTCTCAACTTTGTAGTGAGCGACTTAACAATCCGTCGCTTTTCTTTCAGAGAATTGACTCCCGGAAGCTGCAGGTGAATTGTTAGAACGACCGTAATCAATGAATCTCACAACTATAATGATCTCGCCGTCTCTACTATCTCATAAGCTTCAATAACGTCACCAACTTTGATGTCGTTGAAGCCCTCAATACCGATGCCACACTCAAAACCTTCCTTGACTTCCCGGGCATCATCCTTGAAACGCTTCAGAGACCTGAGAGTACCAGTGAAAACCATCGTGCCGTCACGAGTTAAGCGGATGCGATCGTTACGAAGGATGCGTCCTTCGCGGACATAACAACCAGCCACAACCCCAACCTTGGGAACTTTGAAAAGGTCACGAACGTCAGCAGCTCCAACGAAATGTTCCTCAACGGTAGGAGCCAGCAGTCCGGACAACGCCTTCTTGACATCGTCTTCCGCTTCGTAAACGATATCATATTGACGGACATCAACCTTCTCCCGCTTGGCTGCCTCGCGAGCGCGGCTGTCGAGCGAAACATGGAATCCGATAATGATCGCATCGGAAGCCGAAGCCAACAGCACATCCGACTCGGTTACCATACCAACGCCTCGATGGATTATGTTGGTCCGAACTTCGTCGGTAGAAATTCTGCCCAACGTATCGGAAAGTACTTCCACCGAACCATCGACGTCACCTTTGATGATCAGCCGTACTTCTTTGATCTGTCCTTCTTTGATGCGGTCAAAGACTTTATCCAGCGTCGTCCTGCCATGAGTGCGGCGAGCATCCTGCTCGCGTCTTACCTGACCTCGTTTGGCAGATATTTCTTTGGCCTCCTGGTCAGTGGCCACGACCATAAAAGAGTCCCCCGCCTTAGGAACGCCACCGAGGCCGGTGATCTGTGCTGGTGTCGAAGGTCCGATAGAAGAAAGCTTAATGTCTCGATCATTAACGATAGTACGAATACGACCACTGAAAGCGCCGGCCACAACCGGATCACCAATACTGCATGTTCCTTTTTGGATCAATACGGTCACGACCGTGCCCCGGCCCTTTTCCAACTTGGCATCAATAACGACACCTCGACCTCGGATCGACCTGTCGGCCTGGAGGTCCATCATCTCGGCCTGCAGGAGGATCATATCAAGCAGCTTGTCGGCGCCTTCCCCAGTCTTTGCCGAAACGTTGACCATAATAACCTGACCGCCCCAATCCTCTGAGAGAAGATTCTGATTTGACAGTTCCGTACGTATCTGATCGGGATTCGAGTTTGGCTTGTCAATTTTATTAATAGCAACAATGATCGGCACACCGGCAGCTCTGGCATGGTCGATAGCTTCGATAGTCTGCGGACGGACGCCGTCATCGGAAGCGACAACCAGCACCACGATATCAGTCACATGAGCGCCGCGAGCACGCATAGCCGTAAAGGCTTCGTGGCCAGGCGTGTCGAGAAAGGCAATCCTGCCTTCGCCGTGATTAACCTCGTAAGCTCCGATATGCTGGGTGATAGCACCCGCTTCGCCACTGACAACATTTGTTTTGCGTATATAGTCAAGCAACGAGGTTTTCCCGTGATCGACATGCCCCATTATAGTCACAACCGGTGCGCGGCTCTCGAGGTTGGCATCAACTTCTTCTTCCAGAGCATACTCGCCGACCTCTGCCATCTGTTTTACTTCAAATTCGAACTCACCGGCGACCATCTCGATGGTGTCCATGTCCAGGCGCTGATTGATGGTTGCCATCATCCCCATCTCAAAGAGCTTGGCGATCAATTCCGATGGTTTACGTTCCAGTTGGTTGGCCAGCTCAGCGACCGTCATAAACTCGTTTACTTCGATTATATTCTCGGGCAGCAGATTCGTTTCTTCACCCTGGCCCGGTCCACGATGATACTTTTTCTTATGTTTTCCGCCTCCGAGGTTGGCCATTGTAGTCTTGAAACTCTTGGCAACGGCTGCTTGATCTACAGATTGACGGCCCTTTTTCTTCCGTCTGTCTTTCTTCCGCTGTTTCTTCTCAATTTTCTTCAGCACGCCGGCGACGGTCGAAGATGTATTGATAACCTTGATACTTCCGACCTGAGCAACTTTCTTTTCTCCGGCCTGCTTTATTTGGGCACGTTGTTCCATGCCCTTCTTGGCTTGTTGCTTTTCCTCAGTGAACTTACGCGTGACAGCCTTGATCATATCAGCCGTCGCTACCGACATGTGAGATTTCGGTTCAAACTTGAGTTCGCGGAGAATTACCAGCATGGCGTTAGATGATATGTTGTATTCCTTGGCCAACTGATATATTCGCTTAGTATCTTTCGCCATCTGTACTCACCTCCTCACAGGTAATCCCGTGTCGAGTTCGTCTCGACAATCGGGACAAACTCTATGCGCCTTCGGACTCCTCGTCTTCCACATCGTCCAACTTGGGCGCTTCCACTTCCATAACGTCATCTACTTCGGTGACATACTCGCTGTCATCTTCAAAAACGTCCTGTTCGGTCAGTTTGTCCTTATCGACCTCGCCGGACGCCTTTTGTTCGGCCGCTTCCTCAGCCTTCCGCTGATGGTATTCCTTCTCAACCTGGGCAACCATCGCCTCAGCTTTTTGGATAAGTTTCTCTGCGGTCTTCTCGCCGATTCCTTCGATCCGGGATAGGCTTTCCACCGATGTGGCGGCAAGTTTCTGGACCGATCCGATATCCGAATCAGCCAATCGTTCGGCAATTTTTGCACCGACACCATCCAACTGGCCAACCGGTACCAGCAACTCAGCCTCAACAGACCGGGCTTCGTCGTACTCGGTTTCGGACATGATATTGACTTTCCATCCGGTGAGCTTGGAAGCCAACCGCGCATTCTGCCCGTTACGACCAATCGCCAGCGAGAGTTTTTCATCCTCCACCGCGACCGTCATCTTCTTCTCCAGTTCGATAACCTCGACATGAACCACTTTAGCCGGAGCCAGAGCCCGGCTGACAAACATCTCTGGTGCCGACGTATATGGCACAATATCAATCCGCTCGTTGTTGAGCTCACGGACAATCGACTGCACCCGAACGCCCTTGATACCAACACATGCGCCGACCGGATCAATACGTTCATCCGAAGAATAAACAGCTACTTTGGCGCGTTCTCCAGGTTCGCGAGCAATCGCTTTGATCTCAATGACCTTCTCGTAAATTTCCGGAACTTCAATAGCAAAGAGAGCCCGGAGGAACTCGTTACTCACACGAGAGAGCACGATCTGAGGACCGCGCAGTGATTTCTGAACATCCATAATAAATGCCCGGACGCGGTCGCCCTGACGGAAACGTTCACGGGGAATCTGCTCTTTGATCGGCAGAATAGCCTCAGCGCGCCCAAGATTGACAATGACATTGCCCTTGTCGATCTGTTGGACAACACCGGATGCCATCGTGCCAATCTTGTCAACAAACTCATCGTAGATTCGATCCCGCTCAGCTTCACGAACTTTCTGAATCAGGATTTGCTTGGCCGACGCAATCGCGTTACGCCCAAAGTCCGTCTCGTAGTCGATGTAGATATCGATCTCATCGTCGATCTCAGCGGCAGGGTCCATTCCCTTGGCTTCGTCCAGCGTGATCTCGACATTTCCATCTTCAACTTCCTTGACCACTCTCTTGGTGGCCATCATCAGAAGCTCGTTTGCCTTGCGGTCGAACTTGAAAGAGATATTATCGGTAAACGTATACTTCTTCCTGGCCGCCGCCAGCAGGCTTTCCTGCAGGGTTTCCAGGACGGCGTCGAATTCGATATTCTTCTCCCTCGCCACCAGCGTCATAGCTTCTATCATGTCAAACGCCATCTATTGCATCTCCATTAGAATCGGATTTTGGCCCTCTTAATTTCCGCCATTTCCAGTATGAACGGACCTGAATCATTTTGAAACTCAACCTTTTCTCCCGTGACAGCCTTTATCTCGGCTGTTTCTTTCTTGCGGTCATCATCTACAAACTCAATTCGGACTGTCTCACCGGCCCGATATTTGAAATCCTTCAGCGATGTCAACGGGCGATCAAGACCCGGCGTGGAGACTTCGAGTGTATACCCTCGGTTGAACAGATCGGTTCCTTCAATCAAGTCACCAACCAATCGGGACAGACTCGCACATTCACCCACCGTCGCCGGCTTCTCCGAATAGATAAACAAGCGCAGCATCGCGCGGGCTTTGTAATGCGATATTACAATATCGGCAATTTCGTACCCACGGTCAGCCAGCGGCTTTTCTATCAGTTCGGTTACTTTGTTTTTCTCGTCTTTCGCCATATCAACTATTCACATAAAAGAGTGGGCACTTACCCACTCCAATAGAACTGAAGAATATATATGCCAACCGTTTAACGCGCAACAAAATAATTCCCTAAATGAGCTCCTCGGCCAGCTTACGGACCGCCGCGACAACATCATCCAGCCCCACCAGTTCCATCTCACTCCGGCTACGGGCTTTCATCTCTACCTTGTTGTCTTTCAGGGACTTATCACCAATAACCACGCGAATCGGCATCCCCACAAGGTCAGCATCGTTAAACTTGACACCGGGACGCTCGTCGCGGTCATCATAGAGAACATCAATGCCCGCTTCGGTCAGAGCCTCATAGACCTGTTCGCCAGCCTTGCGGTTGGGCTCTTTGTCGAGGTTAAAGACAATCAGTTCAACGAGATACGGTGCGATATTCTTTGGCCAGATTATCCCTTTTTCGTCAAAATATTTTTCCAGTGCCGCCTGAGGTGTGCGCGTAACGCCAATTCCGTACGATCCCATAATCATCGGCTGCTCGTTTCCTTCGGCATCAAGAAACGTCGCCCCGAGCGCGTTGGAATACTTGGTCCCGAGCATAAACGTGTTGCCAACCTCAATACCGGATTTTGCCAGAAGTTTGCCGTCGGAGTTGGGGCAACCGTCGCCCTCTCGCGCCTCGGTGATATCAATTATTTGCGAGGCTTTGAAATCACGGTCGAGATTGACATTGATTATGTGCTTCTCGTTTTCGTTGGCGCCAACAATGAAATTCTTAAGCTGACTCACTAGCGGATCGACCACAATTTCCACCTCGTCGCCCAAACCGACCGGCCCGGCGAACCCGACCGGAGCACCGGTATATTTCATTACTTGGTCGGCATCGGCCATCTCAAGCTCGATAGCGCCGACCGCGTTCTTCAATTTCGTTTCGTTGACATCACGATCACCACGTACCATCGCCGCGACCGGTTTACCGTCGGCCATGTATAGAAGCGTCTTGACCAGATGGGTGGCATCGACTTTGAGAAAAGCAGTGACCTCCTCAATCGTAGCGGCTCCCGGCGTATCAACAACTTCGCGATCTTTCAGCTCGGTATCAATCGCCACCTCGGCCAGGTCGCGGAATATTGCCTTCTCGACATTGGCCGCGTAATCGGAGGAGTCCGAATAGAGGATCGT